>DASZWQ010000166.1 GCA_035546535.1 Pirellulales bacterium
CACCGAGGCGAACGCCAGGCTCGAGCTTCCCCAGACGTGCGCAAAGCGTTTGAACCAGATCACCTGGTAGGCCAGGCCGGTGCCGCCGGAAAGAAAGAACATGATCGACGCCACCCAGAAGATGCGTCGCGACTGTTGCTCTGTACCCGCCGTTATCATGCTGCTTGCCCGATTGCCCAGGATTGACGCGGATGCGCCGGAGATGCGACGTGATGGCCGCCCGCCAGAACCCCCCCAAATCGCGGGGCAGGCTGGAACCGCTCATGGTAGTTGCTGGGTGCGGGGCTGTCGACAAAGCGGCGCAGCGCGAACGAACGTCGAGGCGCCGTCGATATGCAACCGGAAGATTGGCCGCACGGGGTACATCGCATTGATCCGCGGCGCGCACGGTGCGTATGGCCGAGCATGGCCTTCAGGCGTTGTGCTGCAACACGCAACTCGAGCTGCGCTATCGTATGCGTACGCGAGCTGGTTACCGTTCGTGACGGAAAAGGACCGTGTTGAAGGAACCGTGCTGCCGGTGGTCGTGACGCTGATCGGCACGGTTTGGGGGTTTTTCATCCACGCCAATCTGCGCTGGCGATTTGGACCCTTGGAATACCTGGTCGCGACGCCTGCCTTTCATCACTGGCACCACACGCGCAGCAAACCGATCAACCGCAACTACTCCGCGGTGATGCCGTGGCTTGATCGACTGTTCGGTACCTATTACCTGCCTGACAACCAGTGGCCAACCGAGTACGGCATCAAAGCCAAGCTGCCCGAGTCACTGGTCGGTCAGCTGATCTACCCGCTCGTTGCCCCGCCGCCGACGGCGAATTCGAGTATCGTCGAACCGAGGCCGGCCGAAAGTGGCGGAAAAGATCGTGGATGCGATTAACGGTTCAGGCGGGTCAATATCCTGTTGATTTACCTCTGGCATTCGCGCATGTTGATGATCGGCAACGGCGGTTCCGTCGCATTGTCGAAGATCGCCCATCACCCTTTCATACACAGACGACTATGTTTCGTTATCGCCTGGCAATCCCTGTGTTCGCGTTGTTGTTCTCGTCCGCCGTGCGCGGCGCGGATTGGACCGCCTACGAGCCGCCGCCCGAGGGCAAGGTCAGAATCGTGCGTGATACCTACGGAGTGCCGCACATCATCGCCGCACAGACCAAGGACCTCTATTACGGCGCCGGCTATTGTCAGGCGGAAGACCAACTCGAGAACATCGGCAAGAACTTCCTCCGCGCCGCCGGTCGCATCGCCGAGTTCGAGGGCGTGGCCGCTCTAGGCATGGACTATTTGGTGCGGGCGTTCGGTGTACCCGCCCGCGGGGATGCCTTGTACGAGCAGCTTACGGTCGAGCATCAGCAGCAACTTGTCGGCTTCGCCGCCGGCGTAAATGCCTGGATGAAGGAAAATCGCGATCAGGTGCCCGCCTGGATCGAGCCGGTCCGCCCGCAGGACGTGATGCGGTTTGCCACCTACTCCGACATGCAGTTCACGCTGGCGCACTGCTTCGCCGATCTCAACCGCGCCGGCATCAAGTTCAATGCGGCCGAGGTGACCGCCGTGCTCGTTGACCAGCGCGCCGTGCTTGGATCGAACCAGTTCGCCATCTCACCGCATCGATCGGCCACCGGCGCGGCCCAACTGTCGATGGACCCACACCTGCCGTTTTTTGGCTTCCACCATTGGTACGAGCAGCATCTGATCGGCCCCGAGTTCAACGTGATGGGGGCCTGTTTCTGCGGATTGCCGTATATCAGCATGGGCCGCAGCGAGACGGGCGCCTGGAGTATGACCGTCAACGCCCCCGACCTGGGCGACATGTTCGTGTTCGATATCAATCCAGACGATCCCAACCAGTACCGCGATATCGACGGCTGGCGCAAGTTTGAAGATCGCGCAGAACGATTCCTCGTTCGCGATGGCCAAAAGCAGACCGAGCGGCGATTGCCGGTCCGCACGACCGTGCTCGGCCCAGTGGTCGCGCAGCAGAATAACAAGGCCTATGTGTTTGCGCTGCCTTGGAACGAGTCGGCCAATCGGGCCCGGCAGTTCCGCGACATGGCCAAGGCCAAGAGCGTTCGTGAGTTTCGCGATGCGTTGCGTCCGCTGGGCCTGGTGATGGGGAACGTGGTCTATGCCGACGCGGCCGGCGATATTTTCTACATTTCCAACGGACGCATTCCTAAACGCGACGGCCGTATTTCGAGCCACGATCCCCGGCCCGGGCACGAAAGCTGGGCTCGCTGGCAAGGTTTTCACGCGCTCGAGGAATTGCCGCAGGTGCTCAATCCGCCATGCGGGTACGTGCTGAATACGAACAGCGGGCCCCAGAACGTCTGTCCCGATGCGGCGCCGCGGCCCGCCGATTTTCCCAGCTACCTGATGGGGCAGGAGGCCAACAGCCGCTCGCGACGGCTGTCGGCGCTATTGGCAGCCGATGAGAAGATTACGGCTGATGAGATGCGCGCCTATGCCACGGATACTCAGGTGGAAGCCGCCGAGTTGTGGCTGGACAAGCTGGTCGGCCGCATCAAGGGCCATCTGGCCAAATCTGCGGCCACGATAGCGGCCGAAGAAGCCACCCTGCTAAATGAAGTCGTCGCTGCGCTGGCCGCCTGGGACCGTCGGACCGACCTCGATTCCCGCGGCGGCGCCTTGTTTTTCGTCATCTGCACTCAGCCAGAATTCCCTGCAGCATTGGACGAACCAGATTTTGACAAAGCCGCGGACACGATTCTCAAACAGGCGCGCCTCGCCAAAGAGCGCTGGGGCGCGCTCAACGCCCCGTGGAGTGCATTCTGCCGAATTCGCCGCGGTGACGTCGAACTGGGGCTAGTCGGCTGCGGTCATGGGGAAGATCGCTACGCTTCTTTTATTACGCTGCGGCCCAGCTTCGGGCCGGTGCGCGACGAGCGCATGTACAGCATCGGCGGCTCGAGCTACGGCATGGTCGTCGACTTTTCGGGCGGCATTCACGCGGTAAGTTGCCTGCCGTTCGGCGTTAGCGAGCATCCCCAGTCCAAACACTTTGCCGATCAATTGCCGATTTATGCCAAAGCCGGTTTCAAGCCTGCCTGGTTCGATCCGGCTGAAATCCGCGAACATGCGGAAAGCCAGCGGGTGCTGGCCACTGCTGAATAGTGCGAGTGTGCGCTCCATCAAGAATTCGGAGAGAAAGCCATGGTTCGAAATCACTTATGGGTCGGTGGAGTTGCCGCGCTTATTCTGGGGTCCTTCAGCATAGCCACGACGCTGTGGGCGAACGAAGGGACGGAAATTGATTACAGGCCCGACGTCACGTACGCGACAGTCGCGGGCGAGGAACTGAAGCTCGATCTGGTGCGCCCCAAGGAGCTAGATCACGCCGTTCCGGCGATCGTCGTTATTCACGGCGGCGGCTGGTTGGCCGGCAAGCGCCAGGACATGACTTCCGTCGCCAAGGAGGTGGCCGCACATGGTTATGTCGCGGCAACGATTAGCTATCGCCTGGCCCCCAAACACCGGTTTCCGGCGCAAATCGAAGACTCGAAATGCGCCGTGCGCTATCTGCGCGCACACGCTGATGAATTGAATGTCGATCCCACGAGAATTGGTGCCTATGGTGTGTCGGCGGGCGCG
Organism: Pirellulales bacterium; assembly: GCA_035546535.1. Classification (NCBI taxonomy): domain Bacteria; kingdom Pseudomonadati; phylum Planctomycetota; class Planctomycetia; order Pirellulales; species Pirellulales bacterium. The sequence goes on from DASZWQ010000166.1 coordinate 3,616, forward strand.
CACCTGGCGATGATGCTCGGTGCGCTTGACCCGGCCGACGCGATGGAAGGTGACGGCGGGAATCTCGAACAGCCGAGCAAAGTGCAAGCCGTGGTCAGCTTCGTCGGTCCGGTCAATCTGGCCGGAGAGAACTATACCCCGACGCAGGTGCAGATTCTCTCGGCTTTCCTGGGAGGCGATCCGAAGGAAAAGCAGGCTGAATGCCGCTCGGCTTCGCCCATCACGTACCTTAACAAGGGCGACGCGCCGGTCCTGTGCTTCTTTGGCACCAAGGACCCACTTGTCTCGTACGACCAGGCGCTGCAAATCGCCACTGCGCTGACGAACTCAGGAGTGCCAGGACGAGTTGAGATGATCCTGGGCGCAGGACACGGCTGGGGAGGCAAGGAACGAATTCGCACAGACCATGCTACGATGGCGTTCTTCGACGAACATTTGAAGAAGTAGCCATTGGAGCGACCTCGACCTATTGCCATACAAGACGGAGGGCCAAGGCTCGTTTGCCAGACACCGAGGCCATCGCCCCTGCCGGGCCGGCCAGAAGCATAGATGATGGTTCACGCGCGCCGACGCTACCGACTCAGAGTGAAATGAGCTCCCTACTTGACTGGTCGCGGTACCATCGCCGCTCGTGTTATCCACGTACGTCCCTCATGCCAGCAGGCGGGCTGACGTCGACATGAGCGTCGGTAAACCGCGATCGTCCGCTCGCCGTATCGACGATTCAACGCCTGGGCCAGGGATGTCTCCACGATGATCGACTTCAGGTCTTTTCGGGTCGAGACCGAAATCGGTATTGCCGAAGTCCTGGTGCGAATTGATACCGCTGACGGTCGCGCCGTTCGAGTCGTATCCGGGCAATCGACAGAGCGTTGCCAGCGAGACAACCACATCGTACAGGTCGAAGAAACAAATGAAATTCCAGGCATCGATCGCCGTTGAGCTCTTGGCGCCACTCCTCTTGGTGGCGATGAGTAACGACCTGGCGGCACAACCCAAACAAGCTGTGTCACCACCTTCGATGTCAAAGCTGGCCGAAGCGACGGTCATGGCGCCCTTGCCGGACGAGCGGCTGATCGCGGTCTTGGGCCGTACCGGGCCCAAAGGCCACGAGGCAATCGCGCGATACTCGTCGGATGGCGGTCATACGTGGAGCGAACCGGAAACGCTCACCACGCTTCCCCAGGACATGGGCAACTGGGGACTGCACAACGTGCTCGCGGACCATGACGGTGAACTACACCTCTTCTATCAAACCGATGCCAAGACGGCCGGGAAGGGGCTCTATGAAATGCGGTTCGACATCTACCACGTCGGCTCCGCGGACGGACGAAAATCGTGGAAAGCGCCGGTGCTCGTACGCAAAGGGTACAACGGATCGCTGCTTTCGGTGATCGAATTGAAGAGCGGCCGGATTATTCTGCCGATCTGCTATTTGACGCCGCGTGTGTGGAACAATCGCGGCCAGGGATTCGACGCCTTTACGGACATGGGCCGGTTCAGTTCCGGAATCGTCTACTCGGACGACGGCGGTGATACCTGGCAGCAGTCGCCGATCGAGTTCAAGGTGCCTTCACCGTACATCGGTGCGGATGGCATGATCGAGCCGATCGCCCTGGAGCTCAAGGATGGGCGCGTGTGGCTTCTGCTACGGACGCAGCTTGGCCGGTTCTTCGAGTCCTTCTCCAAGGACGGCGCCGCTTGGACGAAGCCAACTCCGACAGGAATCTTCTCCTCGGATTCGCCGCCCAGCCTTACCCGGCTGAAAGACGGTCGCGTCGTCATGCTCTGGAATAACTGCCAGCGGTTCAGCTACGCCCAGGGCGGGCGCCACGTGCTGCACGCCGCGATCTCTGAGGATGATTGTCGCACCTGGCGCGGCTATCGGGAGGTAGCGCGCAATCCTTTCGTGGATGAGCCGCCACCCCCAAACGGCGACCACGGGGTCTCCTACACGCTGCCGGTTTTGACCAAGGACGGAGAAATCATCACTCCGCTTGCGGTCGGAGGAACGGCGGGCATGTGGCAGATGCGATTCAATCCCCAATGGCTTTATGAATCGAGCCGCACGTCGGATTTCTCATCGGGAGCCGAAGGTTGGAACAGCTTCGGTACCAAGGGCGTCGAGGTCGTAGAACATCCGGATAAGCCCGCAGCGCGAGCGCTCCAGTTGCGCAAGCCGGAAGCGGACTGGCCTTCGGCAGTGGTCTGGAACTTTCCTAACGGCATGAATGGCCGGCTCGGAATCCGCTTGAAGCTGATTCCTGGCTTCGTGGGCGCTCGCGTTGGACTCACGGACCATTTCTCAGTTCCCTTCGACCCGGAAGACAAGTATTACACTCTCTTCAATCTCGACCTCGGATCGGAAGGCAAGCTCGGAAACGCCGAAATTACGCCAGGCCGATGGCACACGCTCGAACTCAAATGGAACTGTGCGAAACAGGAGTGCCAGGTCTTCGTCGACAGCCGTCTCGTCGAGACGCTTCCGATGCAGCGCCGCACTGCGGGAGTTAACTACCTGCGTCTTCGTTCGACGGCGGAAGAGGTCGATATGGCAGGCTTGTTGATCGAGAGCGTCGACGCATCCCTATCCGAGTGACATCGTCGCGGAGATCGCGTAACGATGAATTCTCGCGTGCTTGGGGTCACTTCGGGCTTGACCGGGGACGATTTGCTGGCAAATGGCCGCCAAGTGGTCGTCTCGACATGGCCAAGAGACGCTCACCATGGATTGTCAGGCACCTCCCTCGAATAGCGCGTGCGATAAGGCCTCTGCCACCTTGATGTCTTGGTTTTGGCGCACGAAGTGCGGTCTTAGAGACGTCGTCGACTACCACGAAGGGCATCGACGCGTGATCCGTCACGATCGCCACGCGGTACAGCGCATCGCCATTCGCAGTGTTCAAGCAGCAGCAAGGAGGATGCGATGTTTGTCGGCCACTACGGCGTTTCACTTGCAGCGAGGCCTATGCTGGCACGCGTGCCACTCTGGGTCTGGTTCCTTGCAACACAATGGATCGACGTCGCATGGTCCGTCCTGGTGCTCTTGGGTATTGAGAAGCTGCGCATCGTCCCGGGCTTTACGGAGGCGAACGCGCTCGATCTTTACTACATGCCGTACACCCATGGCTTACCCGGAGCCGTCGTCTTTTCGTTCGCCCTTGGCGTTATCGTAGCACTATTCGTCTCAGGCAATCGCGCGATGACGGTCCTTCTCGTAACGATCGTGTCATTCTCGCACTGGATCCTCGACCTTGTTGTGCACCTGCCCGATCTTCCCCTTTACGACAACTCAGCAAAGGTCGGATTCGGCCTTTGGCAGCATGTTATGCTGAGTTTTCCGTTCGAATTGATCGTGCTCGGCCTCGGGGCATGGTTCTATGCGCGAAGGATGACCTTCGCGCATGTCAAAGGTCGGTGCGTGTTTTGGAGCTTCGTGGCGATCCTCGTGGCTTTCCAGGCGTATGCGAACTTCGGCCCCTCGCCTTCTTCGCCCGAAGCCATGGCCGTCACTGCGCTTGCCTTCTATGTAGTGTTAGCATTGTTGGCGGAATTGACGGAGCGGTCCGCGATTGTCCCGATTGCCACGAATTCCGGTTCAGAACGGCAGGCTTCGCCGCCGGGACGGCGCCACGCGTGAGTTAGCGGGTTGACGGCACTACGCCACCTGCGCAAGAATCGCGGAGTCGTTGGACCAGTCGGAGACGCCCCATGAAGCGACGCAATTTTCTTGGCGGTGTGACAGCGGCCGTTTCGGCGCTCTGCTCGACAGGGGCAGCGTGGCTGACGAAAGCATCGGCCGGCGAGGCCGATGTTGCGCGCACGTCTTCCGGTGCAAAACCGGCGATGCACGTCGGCTGCCAGAACGGGCCGACGACGCCCGCGCGGCTCGACTATTTCAAACGGCACGGCGTCGACCACATCTGCGGCTATCCGCCCGACCCAGGTGCGCGCGGGCATTGGTCGGTCGACGATCTGAAGCGTACCAAGGACTTGTGCGAGAAACATGGCGTCTCGCTCGACATGGTTGCGCTGCCGTTTCTCAGCTCCAGCCACATCGACCGTGAGCGACGCGGGGCGATCATGCTGGGCGCCGCGGGACGGGATCAGGATATCGAAGATATCCAGCGAATGATCGAGGCCTGCGCCGCGGTTGAGATCCCGGCGATCAAATACAACATGAGTCTGCTCGGCGTTCTGCGGACCGAGTCCACGCCAGGCCGGGGCGGAAGTCGCTACAGCACTTGGAAACTGGCCGAGGCCAAGGACGCCGACAAATTAACGCGAGCCGGTCACGTTTCGGCCGACGAAGCCTGGGCGCGAATCACGTACTTTCTCGACCGCGTGATCCCCGTGTGCAATCAGTACAAAGTTCGCGCGGCCTGCCATCCGCACGATCCCGGCACGCCGCCCACGGGATTTCAGGGAATCACGAACGTTCTGGGCACCGTCGAGGGATTGAAGCGATTTGTCACGATCCAGGAAAGCCCTCACCACGGACTGAACTTCTGCGTGGGCACGGTGGCCGAAATGTTGCAAGACCCGCGGCGTGAAATCTGCGACGTCGTGCGCTACTTCGGCGAGCGCGGCAAGATTTTCAACATCCATTTCCGCAACATTCGCGGCCGCCGCGACGACTTTTGTGAGACGTATCCCGACGATGGCGATCTCGACATGCTGGCCGTTGCCCGCACGCTGAGCGAGGTCGGATACCCGTACATGTTGATGCCTGACCACATGCCCAGCCACGCCGACGATCCCGACGGATCGCAAGCCTTCGCCTTCGGCTATGGGTATATCAAGGGCCTATTGCAAGCGATCGCCTCCTGAAAATCGCCAATTGGTGCTCGATGAGATTCGGTCAGATCCCGCACCGCCGGGTGTGTCCGCTATCAGCGCCTTCTCTTCTTAACCCGCGGGGCTTCTTCGAGTTCTGCCGCCCCTATTGCTGGCTATCCAGCGAGGGTATCCCTTGTGGGTTACAATCGTCGGAATGTACGGGCCGGCGCGTGAAGGCCTTTGTTCCAGGTAAAACCCCGCCCGCCCCCCGTGACCGAGCGCTGCTCGCGAGCGAAGAACATCAGAGTTTGACATCTGTGCGAGGCCGACATGCTTTCCAATCCGCTAGATGCGGGCGGCTTATTCTCGAGTCATTGGACCATCGTGTTGATGGTTGGGCTGCTGTTCTTCCTTTTGCAGTTGACCTTGAGCATCCGCATTGTTTCCTCGTTGCGCCGCCAAGAGCACCTGCTCCTGCGACTGTGCCGGGAGCACGGAAACGGCAATCACGGGCGCGTGGCCGCTCGCGAGGTCCCCGAAGCCTTGTCGTGGTTGAAATGGGTGCTCACGATTTTCCCGGCAGGAACGGCGACACCGCCGGGCAACTACACGCGCGACTCGGTCATACAAGAGCTCGACACCCGATTGGCGAGCGACCCACGCTACTTGCTGCTGCAGCGCATGGGAGTGATGGCGCCGCTGCTGGGCGTGATCCTCACTGTCGCGGGATTCTGGTTTCTGAAGGTCGACGAGTCCGGCGAGATGCGCTTGCAGGACATCCTCTTTGCGGTGACCCCGTTGGTGAGTGGCGTTGGCACGGGAGCCGTGTTGGCCCTGATCAATCAAGGCCTTCTGCAGTGGACCAGTCAACGGATCGAGTCGCTGCGGATGGCTGCACGAACGTGGTTCGATGTCGTGATTTGGAACTCGATTGGCCTCGATTCTCAGGCGGCAACCGTGAATGCCGTCGGCGCCGTCGAACGCATGGCGGCGGTCATCGCGAAGGCGGCCGATTCTCACGCCGTCTCCGCCGGCCGCATGACGGCATCGGTATCCGCGATCGATGATGCCTCGCGCCAGTTTTCCGACGTGATTCGTGATTTGAGCAGACGGATTGAGGGATTTCCGGAAACGCTCGGCGACCTGACGAATGCTGTAAAGGTCTCGTCAACGGCGCTCGAGAGCCTGGTCCACGTCGGATCCCGATCGGTCGCTGGCCTGGACGTGTCGGTGGCGGCATTCCGCACAACCGTCGATAACGAGTTCGCCAACGTCGCCCGCCAGCAACTCAGTTCCGCGCAGCGCCTGGCCGAGGCGGCGCAGCACATCGGAACCATGACGGGATTCCTGGTGCAGAGCGCCCGCGAGATGAAGGAAACGATCGATGCCAATAAGGCATCGTTCACATCGGTTAACGAAACGATTGAAAACAAGCTTTTGCCCGGACACGAGCAGTTCCAAACGCTGGTGGACGAACTGTCGAATCGCCTGAAAGTCTTTACGGGCCATCTGGACTCACTGGTTGGGCAAGCTTCGACAGCCGCGGGCGAATTCCATTCCGGCTTCGATCGTTTTGCCCCGGCTGTTGCCGCCTTTCGGTGCGCCGTTGAACAAGAATTCGCGCCGGCGGTGGCCCGCCAAAAGAGCCACGTGGCAATCGTCAGCGACACGGTGGAAAAGCTCAATGAGTCGGCTTCCAACCTGTGCCACAGCACGGCGGCCGTTCAGTCAGCGACGCATCAGCACGGCGATTCCGCCAATGCCGCCGCTCGTACGCAGCGCATTCTTGTGGGCGCCGTTGAGAATCTAGCGGCCGTGGCTGCGCAGCTGCAAACCATGGCCGAGGGGCACCTCGCGCCTTCGAATCGCATGTTCCAAGGCGCGGCTGCCTCGTTGGCCAAATCGGCAAGCCAGTTTTCAACGGTCACTGACGCCGAGTTGACGCAATTGACGTCCCGATTGACCGAGTTGAACGACACGCTTACGCGCCTGGAAGAGACGTTCGCCTCGCTGCAACGTTTCAGCCGCGTGAGTGGCGACATCGACCGTTTGACCGAATCGCTCGTGCGCGTGGCCGACGTGACCGATGCGATTGCAAGCCTGCCGGAAGGCATTCGCAAGCTGGTGGGAGAAGCCGTCGCCAATGGCGGAGATCACACCCGGACACGCGACAGAATCAAAAACTGGTTTGCACGTTTGCCGCGTTAATCTCGGCAAGGGGTCATCAGTATCAACTTGAGATAGCGCCACCAGCTCTGAGCGGTCAGCAGGTATTGATATGAAACTTGAGAAAGCCACGGCCCATTCCAACGAGGCCAGCCTCGCGGGTTGGATTTCCAGCAATGACGTGACCTTATTGACCATGGTCCTGGTCGTGATGATCGCGTTGTTTCTGCACACGAAGCTGGTCAAAGGCTCGAAGGAAAACGCCTCGCTGGTGGGAGAGAAAAGCACGCTGGCAGCCACGCTTGCGACGACCGAAAGCGAGTTGCATCGCGCGAGCGCAAGCCTGCAGGATAGCCATCAGAAACTGCGGCTGACCGAGGAGCAGCGCAACAAGCTGGATACTGACTTGCAAGCGGCACTACGCAATATCAACGACCTCAATAGCCGACTCAGTGCCTTGGTGGCTGCGAAATCGAAGCTCGAGCAACAAGAACAAGAATTGCTCGCGACGAAAGAAGCGCTAACGGGCGAGCGCGACCAACTCGCGGCCCAGCAGCAGACACTAACCGCCGCCCGCGATGTCCTGATCGACGACAAGGCTTCCTTAACGAAGCAGTTGACGCAAATCGCCGATCAACTGTCTGCGAAGCTTCAGCTCCTGGAAGACGCCGAAAAGGACCGCGATCGGCTGGCAAAACAGGCGGAGGAGTTGGAATCGATCGTCACCGCCTTGACCGGAAAACTCGAGTCGGCCAACGAGAACCTCGCGGCGACGAAGAAACAGGCGCAAGCCGCGCGTGGCGAGACAGACAAGCGAATTCAATCGCTGGAGAGCGAACTTGCCACCGGCAACAAGCGTGCCGAGGAATACCTCGCCCAGTTGAAACGAGCGACAGAGGCACTACAAGGTCTCAGCTTGGAGAAACGTAAGATCGAAACTCGCCTGGATCAGGCGGAACAACAGCGCGAATTGGCGCTGTTGCGCGAGACGCGGCTGAATCGGGAACTTGTCGGGCTCAAGGGCAAGCTCACGCGTGTCGCGGTGTTGTTCGATGCGTCGGGCAGCATGAACGCGAAAAGCGCCGATCAACGAATGAATCGCTGGACCGAGGCCCAGCAGATTGCCGGCACATGGCTGCGCTATCTGGACGCCGAGGAATGCGTGCTGATCGTGTTTTCCTCCGACGTCCGCACTTTTCCCGAAGATGGTTCTTTTGCGCGGCTCCGTGGCGCAGGGAGCGACGAGCGGCGGCAGCAACTTCTCAAGTCGCTCGAGAGAATCGAGCCGAAGGGATGGACGAACACGCTTGGCGCGCTACAGAAGGCCTACGAGTACCCAGGACTCGATACGATCATCTTGTTTTCCGATGGCGCGCCAACGAACGTCAACCTGGGCCGCTTCGATGCTGCGGTCGCGGACGAGATCTATCGCTTATGCCGCCGTTACCCTGATGTTCCGATCAACACAATCGGTTTGGGCAATTACTTCGAGCAAGACCTGTCCACCTTCTTGACGACCGTCGCGCGCATCACAGGGGGCGCTTTTCAAGGTCGATAAGGCGCGCGACATGGGCGGCGTCCCGATGCGGTTGTCTCGGAACGATAACGTGGGCGGCGGCTGGCTCTCGATTCGACATCTACTTCGCCATCTCTTTCACGCCGGCGATGGCGCCGTTAACGATCGTGTCGCCGAGTGTCTCGCCGTAGAAGCTAACGCTCGATTCGTAGCCGCCACGGCGGTACTCTTCGGTGGGAAGCATGTAGCTGATCCACTGGTCGGCCAGCCCGCCGATGACCGGGTTCGTGGCGCCCGTGATGCGGCCGGCTTCACTCTTGATCTTCATACCCAGCGAGGCGGCCATCTCGCCCGGTATCCCCACGATCAGCAATTCGCCCAACCGTAGCGAAATGCTGTCAACTTTGTCGGGAAACAGAACGGGCAACATTTCCTTGAAGAGCTTTTCGCTCAGGCCGTATTCCGCGCCGCCGGTCTTCATGAAGTCGGGATGCCACGTTCGCTCGGGCAAGGCGATCGAGTGCGAGTGATAGCTAAACGACACGTCGGGCGAGGTTTTCGTTTCTTGCCATTGCTTCCAGGCCACGATACCCAGGTCACGGCCATAGCGCTCGGCCCGCTCCCAGCGACTGGTGCCTGCGTCCGGCCGGCCAACGGGCGCCTGATCCCCCTCGGCGCCGTTGTAATACATGGCCGTCACGCCTTCGCCCACGAGCGACTCGACCGTCCGCTGTAAGTGGCCCGGCCAGTCGCCGGAGAAGAGCATGTCCTGTTCGTTCATGAATGTGGGGTGCGCCGTATAGTTGATCAGCACCGCGAGCGGTTTGCCGTCAGCGGTGTCGATGCGCGTCACGGTGAGGTCGTTGTCAGTGACCGTGCCACCGCGTCGGTTGCGATTCCAGCCCTCGATCGACTTGGTCGTGGTGCCCACCGATACACCTACCAACTGCCGCTCGGCCTGACGAATGACTTCCACGAGCCGGCTCAAAACGAATTCATGAACCCGTGCGTTGTAGATGCCGATCTGAGGAACCTGGAAGGTGTTGCGCGGGTTGATGGCGTTCATTTCGACACTGGTATGCGAGTGGCTGGGCAACAGCATGACCTGGCCCGTTGCCCAGTCACCAGCCAGTCGCTCGATCAGCTCGGGCTTCAACGTCGGCGGAAGTCCGACGATGTCAATGGTCACGATCGCGAACTTCCGCGGACCATCGGACACGATCAGCGCCTTGGCAAAGATGCGATCATGCACGCCCTGGGCGGGTCGGTTCATCCGCTCGCCATAACCGCCCAAAGGAACGTTCAATTCCAAGGGCGGCGTCAGATCGACGCGCGCCACGCCGGCCTTCAGCTCTGCCGCGCGGCCGACCGTGGCCGCGAGCCCGCCAAGCACGGCACAACAGGTCGAGACCGCCAAGAGTATCCGCGCCATCGTTCGCATCATTCTTGCACCATCAAAATGGAGAACACCGTTTTCGACCTATTGTAGTGACACGATCGCCGAGAATCGATCGGCAGTCGACGGCAATTGTGCGGCTATCTGCGGCGTTTGTGGTTCTTTCACCGCCGCGGTGTGCTAGAATCTGGTCATCCAAAACGGGTCCCGGGGCTTGTCTCTCTCACGTTTGCGAGGAGGTCAGATCATGAAGCGTGTTGCCAGTTTTTCCACGATCGTGGTCGCTGTCCTTTACCTTGGTTGCTTGACCGCCACGGCGAATGCTGCAGCCGATCCCAACGGCACCTGGAAATGGAAATTCATGCGCCAGGGGGGCGAAGAGATCGAAATGTCGTTGAAGTTGAAGGCGGAGGGAGAAAAGCTCACCGGCTCTTTGACGTTGCCGATGGGCGACAAAATCGAGATCGAAAAAGGAAGCTTCAAAGACGACGAGGTGAAATTCGAGACGACAATCGAGCGAAATGGGAATACCTTCAAGGCCAAGTACAAGGGCAAAGTTGAAGGCGACACGATCAAGGGCAAAGTCGAGCGCGAGCGCAACGGCGAAACCGTAGAACGCGATTGGGAAGCCAAACGCGAGAAGCAGTAGTCTCTTCAGGTCGTAGCTGATGATCCTGCACGTAGACATGGATGCGTTCTACGCGTCGATCGAAGAGAGGGACGACCCTTCGTTGGTCGGCCATCCGGTCATCGTGGGCGGCGTGCCGGATCAGCGCGGGGTCGTCGCGGCGGCAAACTACGAGGCACGTCGCTACGGCGTTCACAGCGCCATGGCTTCGGCCACGGCGTACCGACTTTGCCCACATGCAATCGTACTTCCGCCGCGGCTTGACTATTACGCCGAGGTGTCATGCCGGATTCGCGCGATCTTCGAACGTTTTACGCCTTTGGTCGAGCCCTTGTCTTTGGACGAGGCGTTTCTGGACGTGTCGGGGAGCATCCAACTATTCGGGACGCCAGAAACGATTGGCAAGCGGATCAAGGAAGAGATTCGCGACGAACTCCGGCTGGTGGCCTCGGTGGGGATTGCTCCTAACAAGTTCCTCGCCAAGATCGCCAGCGACTTGCAAAAGCCCGACGGCTTTGTCGTGGTGGCTCCCGACGCGGTGCAATCGTTTCTCGATCCGCTGCCGGTGGGCCGGTTATGGGGAGTCGGCCGGGCAACGAACGCGTCATTGCAGCGACTAGGAATCGAAACCATCGGTCAGTTACGCGCGCTTTCCTCGTCGATTTTGGAGCAAATCAGCGGCCAACTTGGCATGCGGTTTTGGCAGCTGGCGCACGGGGTCGACAACCGCAAGGTCGTTCCCGATCGGGAAGCAAAGACCATCTCGCACGAGACGACTTTCGCCAGCGACATCTCCGACGTTAATGCACTGCGAGTGTGGCTATGGGAACTGACCGAACAGGTGGCTCGGCGCTTGCGCCGTCATGAGCTTAAAGGTCGCACCGTACACCTCAAGATCCGCTCGCACGAATTCCGGACATTGACGCGGGCTCGGACCTTGGCCCGCCCCACGGACGTAACGCAAGAGGTATGGCAAGCGGTCGCCGAGCTGTTGGATGAGCTCCGTGCGAGCGAGCGCTTCCCCGTCCGACTGCTGGGCGTGGGCGTCAGCAATCTGCAAAAGGACGCGAAGGCGCAGCTCGGCTTGTTCGATAGCGAAGAGCACCTCAAACAGCGTCAGCTCGACAAAGTTGCCGACAGCATTCGTGATCGCTACGGGGCAAACAGCATTAAGCGCGGTACCAGGCTGAGGCGCGACGGAACGCCAGACCACACGAAACAGCCAGCAAATCCCGGCTTCCCTCAGGACCCCGATTCCGCCCGCCACTTCTTTCCCTCCGGCCGCAGGCCGTAGAAGCGCACCGCGTTATCGTGGAACAGTTTGGTCCGCGCAGCGGTGGATTGCGCTCGTGTGATTTCATCGAGCGACTCGACCCAGCGGCGGTAGGTGGATGTGAGGGTGCAAACGGGCCAATCGCCGCCGAACATCACCCGATTCTCGCCGAACGTGTCGAGCGTGAATTGAATGTTCGGCGCCAGTTGCTCGACCGTCCAATCAGGCTTGGCCGAAGCGACAATGCCCGACACCTTGCAGACCACGTGATCGTGATCCGCCAGGTGCCGCATCCCTTCCATCCACGGTCTGCGCTTGTCGGGTTCGGTCTCTTGCACACTCATGTTGCCACAGTGATCGACGATGAATCGTGTGTGTGGGCATTGCGCCACCAGCTTGTCGCCGTCGAGCAGTTCGCCCGAACGCATGCACAAATCAAAACTCAGGCCGTGCTCGCCCAGGAACTGAATATCGCGCACGAAACCAGGTTCGAGGCAATAGCCCGCGGGCGTTGTCGGTACGTGCAAAACCTGGCGCACCCCTTTGATCGCCGTGGCGTCCTTGAACTTGAGAATGTATTCGCGAAAGCCTGGCTGCCCGGGCCGGCCCGAAATCACGGCCGCGGCCATCGGATTATCCTCGCGCCGGCAGAGGTCGATCACGTAGCGGGCTTCGGCCTCTTGCTGCGTGGGCGTGACGTCCACCTCCATGTACACGGTCTGCGCGATCGGCAAGCCCGCCGTTGCCTGAAAATAGTCTGACATCAGAAAATCGCGCCCGAGGACTTTGTTGTCCTTCGCCCAGGGCAAAGAAAACCGTTTCAAATCCCACAAGTGCTGGTGGGTATCGACAATTCGAGGTAACTCGGGTTTTGTCATGCTGCGTGTCTTTTGCTTCCAGGACAGGACGTTCCAGAAAGTCGCTTGAGCGGCCAGGACTAGTGTAACCCGTGGCGCGGCGGGTCGCTCTTTAGTTGCGCCAGGGCGGAGGGTACACTAAACGCGTTCGATTTCCCCGCCTGCCTAGGGTGCTTCAGCGAGCGCCGCCCGCGATAACGTACGTCGATCCCGCCTGCTAAACGTCGGAGCGATCAACTTGCTTCGCTATTTACCAGTTGTTGTGGGTGTCCTCTTCGCTCCGCAGTCCGCGGCTGCCGAGGAACGTGATCCGCAATTCTCGCCCCAACAAATTGCGTTCTTCGAAACCGAGATCCGGCCGCTACTTTCGACGCATTGCTGGAAGTGCCACGGCCCCGACAAGCAGCAAGGCAATCTGCGGCTCGACTCGCGCGCCGCGATATTGGAGGGCGGGGACCTCGGGCCGGCCGCCACGCCCGCGACTCCCCGCGAAAGTCAGCTCGTCATCGCCGTACGGTACGCGGGCGAACTCAAGATGCCTCCCTCGGGCAAGCTGAGCGAACGCCAGATCGCGGCACTTGAGCGCTGGGTGAACGAAGGTCTCGCGTGGCCGGCCACCGATTCTCCAGCGGACAATCCGTCGGCCGGTCAGGCCAGTGCCGCGAAAGCGGAACGGCCGGTGCCCTGGTCGTTTCAACCGGTGGTCGATCCCCCGGTGCCTGATGTTGCGCGCGCGGCGTGGTGTCGCGGTCCGCTCGACCGATTCGTGCTCGCGCGGCTCGAAGGCGCCGGCTTCACACCTTCTCCGCCCGCCGACAAACGTACTTTGTTGCGCCGGGCCAGGTTCGACCTGCTTGGGCTTCCGCCCACGCCGCGCGAGATCGACGAGTTTTTGGCCGACGACGCGCCCGATGCCTTTGCACGATTGATCGATCGTTATCTGGCGTCGCCCGAATACGGTCAGCGCTGGGGCCGGCATTGGCTGGACGTCGCGCGCTATGCCGACTCGAATGGGCAGGACGAGAACCTGGCCTACGTCAACGCGTTTCGCTACCGCGACTACGTCGTCGACGCATTCAACAGCGACAAGCCGTACGACCAGTTTGTCCGCGAACAAGTCGCCGGCGACTTGCTGCCGGCCAGTACGGACCACGAACGCTTCGAGCAGTTGGTTGCGACCGGCTTCCTCACCTTGGGTCCAAAGATGCTCGCCGAGGACGATCCCGTAAAGATGCAGATGGACATCGTCGACGAGCAACTCGACACCATGGGGGGCGCCTTCCTGGGAATGACGTTTGGCTGTGCGCGCTGCCACGATCACAAATTCGATCCGATCTCGACGGCCGATTACTACGCGCTTGCGGGCATCTTCAAGAGCACGCAGACGATGGACAATTTCAAGGTGGTCGCCAAGTGGCACGAACGCCCTCTGGCAACGGCCGCGGAAATTTCCACGGTCGCCGCCCATGCTGCGAGTCTCACGTCCAGGAAAAGCGAACTGACCGCCCACGTTGAGCAGGCGAATCGGGCGCTTGTGACCGCGGCGCGGGGGCGGATGGCAGACTATATCGTGGCCGCGAGCGAACTGCTCGACGCCCCGCCGCTGGAATCGCTGGTCGGTAATGTCGCTGGCGATGCTAAAAGTGGTGCGGCCGGCGGTGCCGCCAAACGGGCCACTGCAAACTTGCCAGCGGACACGATTTTGCTCGAGGCCGAGAGTTTCGCGCGCGGCAACGTGCTGGTCGACACGGCGAACTACGGCGCCGATATCGGCGTCATCCTCAATCGGGGCGAATTGCCGAACTTCGTCGAATACGATTTGGACGTTCCCCGCGCCGGCATGTATCAAATCGAGCTGCGCTACGCGGCCGCCGAGCCGCGCGGCGTCATGCTTTTTGTTGACGGCCAACTGCGCAAAACAATCGCGGCGGCAATGGCCACTGGTTCGTGGCATCCCGATACTCAGCGATGGGTTCCCGAGGGAGTTTTCGCATTGCCGGCCGGGCCCGTCGTGCTGCGGCTCGAGCGGAGTGCCGGACCGTTTCCGCATTTCGATTGTCTCGCGATCGTACCGCGAATGATCGCCCCTGATGGGCCGCAACCCCTGGCGGCCGAAGAGCTAGCACGCGAGCGCGGATTGGTCTTGGGTTTTCTGCAGCAATGGGTGATGTATTTAACCGAGGCGCGCAAGAGTTCCACGTCCATCTGGCAACCGTGGTTTGCCTGCCGGCAGCAAGCGCAGATTTCGCCCGACCAATTCTCAGACGTCGCGGCGGGCGTCGCAGCGCGAGTGGCGGAGTGCCAGCCCGCAACCGTCAAGCAGTTAGCCGCTTTTTACCAAACGCAAATCGAAGCGGCCGATAAGAAAGCAGCCGAAGGAGCACCTGGAGTAAAGCTCGATGCCACGGATGAAGCCTTGCGCGCGGTGATCACCGCCAAGGACGGTCCGCTGCGCGTCGTCGATCATGCCGAATCGTACTACCCAGCGGCCGATCGCAAGCTGCTTGCCAAATTGCAGCAAGACGTCGCGGACCTGGAAAAATCGGCACCGGCTGAGTTGCCGCACGCCATGGCCGTCGAAGAGGGCACGGCAACGGATCTGCAAATTCACATTCGTGGCAGCCACCTGGCCTTGGGCGAACTGTCACCGCGAGGATTCCCCCGAGCACTCGCCGGCGGAAGCGGACCGCTCCCCGGCGCGGAAAGCGGACGATTGCAACTGGCCCAATGGCTGACCGACGCCAAGAATCCGTTGACCAGCCGCGTGATGGTGAATCGTCTCTGGCGCTGGCATTTTGGCGCAGGCCTCCTGCGCTCGACCGATAACTTCGGCAACCTGGGAGATCGTCCGAGCCATCCCGAGCTTTTGGATTGGCTGG
>DASZWQ010000167.1 GCA_035546535.1 Pirellulales bacterium
ATTCTCAGTAAACTCGCAAAGCGAATTCGACTTCGGTCGGACCAAAAGACAAGCCCGAAGCGCGAGCGAGGAGTCCATTCGTGGGTCGATCCCTCGCTGGCGCTTCGGGCTGGTGTGTTTGTAGGGTGCCCAGTGGGCACCAGCATCGAGTGTGGTCTTGGTGCGCACAGCGCAGCCTACTACCTACTGGCTGTTGTGCTTCGGCAGGAAGTAGCACAACAGCACGCCGCCGAAGTACAGGAACGTCAGCGGCAGCGCCATGAAGAGGATGCTGTACGGATCAGCGGGCGTGAGGATGGCCGAGATGATGAAGATCACCAGCACCGCCACGCGCCACTTCTCCATGTACGTGCGGATGTTGAAGATGCCGATCCGCTCGAGAAACAGCATCACCAGCGGCAATTGAAAGCTGATGCCGAAGCCGAGCGGCAACAGCAGCACGAAGCCCAGCCATTCGCTGATTCGCGGATCGGGGTCGACGCCCAAGCTGCTGTTGAACGTCAACAAGAAGCCGAGCACCGGCTTGAACACGAACAGATAAGCCGTCGCCGCGCCCAGCAGGAACAAGCCCAGGCTGAACGGCAAGAACAAGTGGACGTACTTCTTTTCGTGCGGATACAAACCAGACGCAACAAAGTTCCAGATCTGATAAAAGACCCACGGGCTGGAAAGGATCGTGCCAACGACAAGGCACGCCTTCAGCCAGATCGTGAACATTTCGGGAAAGCTGAAGCTCTTGGCGTGTACCCGATCGTCTTCGGCACCGGGATGGAACATCAGCACGGGCGCTAAGCCGGCCGAGATCAGGGGTTCGGCCGCTTCGGCCTGTTTGTCTTGCACAGCCGGCGGGCTCGTCGCCGTGGCCAAGGTTTCGGCGGGTTGGCTTTCTGGTTTCCGCTCGGCCTCGGCCGGCATCGGCAGTTTGCCGATCCACTGCGGGTTCAGCCGCGTGGCCTCCTGCCAGGCCTGGCGCGGATCGACATACATGATCTCGAACAGCATCCGATCATGGTTGACCAGCTGCACGATCTGCTCGTGCGTATAGGGAACGGGCAGGTTTTTTGATTGTCGTTCGGCGACCCACTCGTCGTACTTTTTGATCGAATTGCCGGCGTAGTACGTCTCCAACGCGCTTTCGAGCGGCCCCAGGATGATGCTGACCATCCAACTGCCAACGAACAGGCCCACGACGCATCCGGCGATCAGGCCCAACAGCGCCTTGAACAGCGCCACGCGCAACTCTTCGAGGTGTTCCCCGAAGGTCATCGTGGTATCTTGGAACAGGTCTTCGTTCGGTTTGGGCGTCATCGGCCAGCAAGGATACGCGATATAATCGGCAAAGAGGACTCGCGCGGCGAGCGGTCTATTCTACGTCTTGCGCCACGAAGCGCGGAAGAATCCAGCGGGCGCGACCGGGCGGGAATCGATCGGCAGGACCGAACGGATCGATCATAACACCCGTGGCGGCGCGGGGCAACTTGGCCGCCCGTCACGCCCTTCCGGCGGAAAGCATTCGCGCTCACAATAGTTCGCCATGACGCCTCTCTATCCTCTCCGCTTTCACCCGCTCTTGCGTCACTACATGTGGGGCGGCGAAAAGCTGCGCACCCTGCTGGGCAAATCATTCGATGATCACGCGACGTGCGCCGAGAGCTGGGAAATCTGTGATCGCGGGGCGGATCAAAGTGTCGTCGCAGCCGGGCCGCTGGCAGGCACGACGCTCGGCGAGCTCGTCATCACGCGCGGCGCCGAACTGCTGGGAAGGCACGCGCCACAGCCTCGATTTCCGCTCTTGTTCAAGTTTCTCGACGCCCGGTTGAAGCTGTCGGTGCAGGTGCATCCCGATGACGAACGGGCCAGCCAGCTAACGCCGCCCGACCTGGGCAAGACCGAAGCATGGGTCGTCATGGATGCCGAGCCCGACGGCCTGATCTACGCTGGCTTGAAGCGAGGGTTCGATCGCGCGGCACTCGCGCGCGAGATCGCCCGCGGCACTTGCGAGCTATGCCTGCACAGCTTTGTACCGCGCGCTGGCGACTGCATCTTTCTACCCGCGGGCGTCGTGCATGCGCTCGGCGGTGGCTTGCTCGTGGCCGAGATTCAGCAATCGAGCGATACCACCTGGCGCCTGTTCGATTGGAATCGCCTCGGTCCGGATGGCCGGCCCCGCGCACTGCACATTGCCGAAGCGCTCGACGCGATCGATTATGCGGCCGGCCCGGTATCACCTGTGCATCCGGCCGCCACGGAGAAGTCGGCGGTCGAGCGGCTCGTCGAATGCGATCCGTTCGTGCTCGATCGGTGGCGTTTGTCAGAACGGTACGAGCTACGTGACGATGATCGTTGCCATATTCTGGCGGTCGTCGAGGGCGCGGTTGAAGTCTCCGACGACGCCGCGCAGGTGCCACTAAAACTTGGCGAGACCATGTTACTGCCCGCCCGCCGCGCTGCGACTTCAATGATTCCAAGACCCAGCGCGATTGTTCTGGACGCCTTCTTGCCGTAGTTTCCTCGCCGGCTGGATATACCGGTAAATCGCCGCGCCGCAACTTCAAGCCGCGCTCTGCGCAACGACGATGCTGACCTTAGACCAATGACTTTAGTCCGAGGCGACCGGATTTCGCTCGGGTAACAGCAGCACGAGCGTGGGGCGATACGGAAACGCTTGATTGCTTGCACAGGCAGGGCTCGTTGGCGCCACGGTGGGCTCCCGACGGCGGAAGGGGGAAAACCTTGATGCGTGGGAAATGCTTGACCGTGGCAGTGATTTTGATGATGGCGGTGGCCTTTGCGGCCGTGTGGGCAGGGGAAGCGCGGGCGGCTGGCGGCATCGCGCTGCCACGTCTCTTCAACCCTCCTCCACCGCGCGCCCAAGTGGCCGACGCGCAGGTGTGGGATCCTTACGTGCTTCCCGAGACAAGTGTTGGTCCGCCCGATCGCGCCGCCAACGTGCGGCCGCGCGATTTTCTGTATCCGCCTCCCGAGGCTACGCGAGTGCGCGTCTGGTACGGCGCACCGGGCACCTTCCCGCGGCCTCAACCACAGTTGCATTCGTGGGCGCCGGTGGACTATCCGAATATCAGGAAGCGGTTCATCTCCTCGCGACGCACCGCGCCGGCCGGCGTACCCGTCGAGCAAGGACCAGCGCTGGAAACACCGCCCGAGGGCGATGATTCCAAGACGAATGACGCCGAAGCCGTGCCGGCGCGGCCGGTCAAGCAGTCGGTGTTGCGTGCTCCTCGTCCACCTGGCGGGACAAACGCGCCGGACTTTTGAGCCCACTTCAGCGACCACGACATCATGAAACGGGAGAAGGCGGCTCGTCGCGCGGTTTAAAGCGCGGGGCTGGCACCTCCCGTTTTCGTTTGCTGAACTTGCAAGTCACCGCGGCGCTACTACGGTCCGCTCGCCTGCCAGCGATCGGGTGTGTATCCGGCGCCGGTCTTGATATCGATCGAGCGGATGGTCGGATCCGTTTGCGGCGGCGGTAATAGGTAATCGCGTGGCCGGGCGCTGCCGTCGTCGTGTGCCGTATACGGATCGGGATAGGGATCGAAGCGCTGGGCGCGCGTGCGCTGTTGACGCGCGGTACCGGGCGCGAACCAATCGGGGCCGGCGACATCGGAGCAGCCTACGGCCGTGGCCAGCGCTAGCGCAATCAGGGCGGCGGCGATGCGTCGCAAATCGAGCCTCGCAATGGTGTGACGGGACGCAGATTGTACGCACGCGGCGGCTTTTGGGAAAAGAGGAAATGCCGCCTGCTAGCGGTGCGCAAGCGGATTGTTGAGCCCCACGAGAGCGTCCGTGGAATACCGGGCCGTGCCGACTTTGCTAGCATGAAGGGTGTCGCAATGCTGCTTTCGTCAGGAGACAAGTCCATGATTACTCGCGCCCCTTACGTCCAAATCAATCGGCCGGCCTATGATGCGCTGGCCGCGGTCGGAAAGCACTTCACGAGCATCAGCCCGAAGTTGCGAGCACTCGTCGAGCTGCGCGTCTCGCAGATCAATGGTTGCGTGTACTGCGTCGATTTGCACTCGCGGCAGGCGCGCGAGCACGGTGAAACTCAGCAGCGGCTCGACTGCTTGCCCGCCTGGTATGAATGCCCCTTCTTTGACGACGCGGAGTGCGCGGCGCTTGCCTGGGCCGAGTCGCTAACGAATATTTCCGCGACGCACGCCCCCGATAACGTCTACGAGGCCCTGACCGATCATTTCAACGAGCAGCAGATCGTCGATCTGAGCCTGATCGTGGCCACGATGAATGCCTGGAACCGGCTGGCGATCGGCCATCGATCGATGCCCCCTAAACACTAGGGAAAACCGAGGCCGCATAGCGACCTCCTGCCGGAATCGACGGGCATGGAGTATGCTAGACAGTCCCGCGTCGACAGCAGAGTAACCTTTCGGACACTGTGCCAGGGTTGGGGCGCGGTCCATACCACCGACAAGCTGCGTTGATGCGCGGGAAAGTACCTGGTTAAGAAGATGAAACGTACACGCGGCGCCTACAAATCGGGACTTCCCTCGCGGCCGCGGCCGGCCGAGAGCGCTGCGGACGGCGACGCCGGTGCACAGGCCGAGCGTTTGCAAAAGGTCATGGCCCGGGCCGGCGTCGGCAGTCGACGGCAGTGCGAAGAATTGATCGCCGCCGGCCGTGTACAGATCGACGGTCGTGCCGTGACCGAGTTGGGGACAAAGGTCGCGCGGGGCCAGCAAGTCGTGGTGGACGGCACGCCGCTTGGTAACGTGCGGTTGGTGCATTACGTCGTTAACAAGCCGGTCGGCGTCGTCTCGACGAACTTCGACCCTTCGGGCCGGCCGCGTGTCATTGACCTGTTGCCGCAAATCAACGAGCGGCTGTTCGCCGTCGGCCGGCTCGATATGTCGAGCGAGGGGCTGATCCTCGTCACCAATGACGGCGAACTGGCCAATCGCCTGGCGCATCCGCGCTACGGCGTGGAAAAGACGTATCTTGTGCAAGTTGCAGGCACGCCCGATCGCGAAGTGATCGCGACACTGCGGCGGGGCGTTCACCTGGCCGAAGGGCTGGCGCGGGCCACGCAAGTACGCGTAAAGAAAACGCTGACGCACAGCTCGCTTTTGGAAATTGTCTTGAGCGAGGGGAAGAATCGCGAGATTCGCCGCATCCTGGCCAAAGTGGGCCACAAGGTGCTGCGACTCAAGCGCATCGCCATCGGACCGGTGCGATTGGCGCAGTTGCCCTCGGGTGAATTCCGGCCGCTCACGCCCGAGGAATTGAAAGAGCTGCGCGGGCATCGGCCCTGTAAGCCAGCGGCGCGCAAACGTGCGGTCGCCAACGCCCGGCCGCATTTGCGGCCCACCGGCGTTCGAGCGAACGCGATGCCGGCGCCGTCGAAACAACCAGCGAAGACGATGAAACCCGGTACCGGCACGATCATCCTTCCCGACGAAGAGCGCGAGGCGAAGGGCTTCGCAAGGCGCGAAGAGCGCGCGCGCCGAGAAACCCCCGGCAGCGGAGCGGGGCGGACGCCGCGCACGACTGTCAAAGTGCGCGGGCGTGCCGCTGACGCTGGCCCGTCCGGTCCGGCGACGCGACACAAAAAGCCAGGCGGCTCGAAATTCCGACGCAAGCACAAAGGGCGACGCGGCTAATGGGCCTCACGGATGCGACCTGCTTTGCCGACCGGGCACGCTACAGAACCGTCGTCGTGCGCGAGAACGTGAAAATCGCCCGCGACACGTACCGCGTCCGCTTCGACTGTCCCGAAATTGCTCAGCAAATCGTGCCGGGGCAGTTTCTGATGATGCGGCTTTCGGAGTGCAATGATCCGCTGCTGGGCCGGCCGCTGGCCTTCTATGACGTGGTGGTCGATCAGAAGGGCATACCCGTCGGCCTCGACGTCGTCTACCTGGTGGTGGGCAAGTTTACCTCCCGGCTGGCGCGAGCCTCGGCCGGGCAACAAATCGACGTGTGGGGACCGCTAGGGAATGGTTTCACGCCGCGGCCAGCCGGGCACTTGGTCATGGTCGCGGGCGGAATCGGCCAGACCCCCTTTCTGGCGCTGGCGCGCGAGTACCTGGGGACGTACGTTTTCGGCGATCCGCCGCGTGCTGCCCAGCGGGCTGAGCGCGTCACCCTCTGCTACGGCGCTCGCAGCCAGGAGTATCTGGCCGGCCTCGAAGATTTCACCGCGGCTGGCGTGCGCGTGCTGACGAGCACCGACGACGGATCGGCCGGCCGGCACGGCCTGGTGACCGACGTGCTGCGCGAGGTGATCGCTGCAGCGCCCCGGCCAAGTCATATCGTCTGCTGCGGGCCCGAGCCGATGATGCACGCCGTGGCCGAAATCGCCAAAAGCGCGCAGATCTCTTGCGAGGTCTCGCTCGAGTCGCCGATGGCATGCGGAATCGGCATCTGCTTCAGCTGCGTGGCCAAGGTGCGCGACGCGAGCGGAGGCTGGGACTACCGGCGCACCTGCGTCGAGGGTCCCGTCTTCGATGCGGCCACGATCGAGTTCTAAATAGTTCTCGAATTGTCAGTGGACGGATGCCGCCTCTTTTGGTTGGATGCCTTGGCGTCTTCGCCATAAAATCTGCCCGGATTTTCGTTCCGGCGCGTTCCCGCCAGGCACTAATAGGGGTGGAGTATGTCAGAAACGGCTTTATCGACCGATCGGGTGCTGATTTCGCCCACGGACGACGAACTGCTGGCGCGGTTTGTCGCTTCGCGAGACGAGGAGTCGTTCCGCGCGCTGGTCGCTCGGCATGCTCCTTTGGTGTGGCGCGTGTGCAGGCAGGTTAGCCGGCAGCGGGCCGATGCCGAAGATGCGTTCCAAGCGACGTTTATTGCCCTGGCCCAGCGCGCCGCGAGTATTCGGCAACGAGCGTCGGTAAGTGGCTGGCTTTATGCAATCGCCCAGCGCACGAGTTGGCGGCTGCGCGTGGAGGCACAAAGACTTCGCGAGCACCCCATTGTGCCCGAGGTTTCGCAAACCAATCAATCACTGTCCGGGGAAGAGGCCCTGGCGTTGCATGCCGAATTGGGGGCTTTGCCGCGAAAATATCGCGACCCGCTTGTGATGCGCTACCTGCAGGGAGAGTCGCTCGAGCAGATCGCGGCAACACTTGAGGTCAGCCCGCTGGTGGTGAAGGGACGGCTGCAGCGCGGCAAGCGCGAGCTGCGGGCGCGATTGGCATTGCGTGGCGTCACGGGGCTGTCGCTGGCAGCACTGGTCGCGCGAACCAATAGCTTGGCCGCTGAGGCTGTTCCTCAAACCGCCGGAATTGTCGAGCGAGCGAGCCAGATCGTACCAGGTGTTTCAGAATCAGCGGTGCCGGCCGGCAGGTTGGCTCGGCGCGCTGCCACCGCTGGTGGAAAGGAGCTAACGATGATCATCCGCGTTATCGAAGCGCTTACCTTGGCGGGCGCGGCAGCCGTCCTGGGGCTGGCGGTACCTCAGCGCGAGGCGGCAACCAATCAGCAATCCGCCGCTGCGCCACCGGCCGTGCTGACGGCCTTCGCGCCAGGCCCGCAAACCCTCTCGTATGGCGATGGTACGCCCGACGGCAAAAAGAGCATCGCGGGCACGGGGGAAATGATTCGCTTTACGGCGCCTGCGGACAAGAACTCGTTGACCGGGATCGCCGTGCACGGCGCCCGATATGGCTATCCACAGCCGCCGAACGAGGATATCAAGATCTATGTCCTGGCCGAGGACGGTAAGAAGGTGTTGCGCAGTGAGAAGGTTCCCTACGCACGTTTCGAGCGGGGGGAATCACGTTGGACCGAGCTCAAATTCGGGCAGCCGGTCGAGGTGCCGAAGTCATTCTGGATCGTCGCCGACTTCGACGCGGCGCAAACCAAGGGGGTCTACGTCAGCTACGACACCAGCACCGGCGGCCAGCACTCGCGCACCGGGCTGCCGGGCCAAGAGCCCAAAGCTATCGCCTTCGGCGGCGATTGGATGATCCGCGCCTACCTCGCCGAATGAGGATGCTCTTGCGTGACGCCGAAGGGCCGCGCGTACGATGCCACGTGGAACGGGTTCTAAATCGGAACGGCATGGACGGGATTCTCTCGTTGCGCAGACGGGCGCGACTCCTACGCACCTGGTGCTTGAGTTGTTGCCCCTTGGTTACGTCGACGGTATTTCGTGCGCGCACCCATCGCGGCTACTCCCAGCCCCGATAGCAATAGCATGCCGGTGGCCGGTTCGGGTGCCCTTACGGTGACGCTGTTGATCATGACAAGATTGTCCATCGTGATCTGGGTGGCGGTGTTGAGGTCGAAGTTTATTAAGGGAATGTCGGTAAAAGCCGAGCCCCAGGCGCCGCTGATGTCAAAGGTGGGCACGGCGGCGATGGCGTTAATGACGTCCATGCCGCTCCCCAGCACATCGCCAAAAACGGTAAATCCACCGTTCTGATTGTTGAGATTTGACGAGTTGTCGACCAGGTTGAAGAACCATTCACTCGTGGCACTGTTGGGATCGTTACCGAGTTTGGCCATGGCGATCGTGCCTGCCACGTTCGACAGGTTGAACTCGTTCTGAACGGGTGCGTTCTGCGTGATATGGCCGGGCGGGGTACTGGGAAGAAACGGCGAGCCGGTGCCGCTGTAGCCGCCACCTTGAATAATGAAATTGGCCACCGACCGGTGAATGATGGTGTTGTTGTACGCGCCGCTATCGACATAGTTGATGAAGTTCTGCACCGTGAGCGGGGCAACGTCCGAACGCAGCTCGACTTGAAACGAGCCGAGCGAGGTATTAAATGTCGCGATCGGCAGGGCATGCGCCTGGTTCGCGAGGGACAAGACCCCAAACACGGGAACCAGCGACAAGATCGTGATGCGGCGAATCGTTTGTAAAGAAGCGGAGATCATGGATCCTCGTCAAAGGGGGAAGGACAGCGGGCGCGCCGTGATTGAAAGCGCGATGCAGAAACAGCCGTGTGTTGCGGAAGGAGCCGGTCCGCGGCGTGCAGAACCTCGCCTTTTCGCAGCTTCGTTCCGTATCCGCGGCCGGTTGCGCGACACATCCAGTAATGTGCGCAAGGGCAGCCCGTTGAGGGGAAACGAGGTGCGACGGTGGGTGGCCGGCGGGCGGCTCTAGTCCGTCTGCTTAAGAGGTCGTCGCAGTAGCAACCACCGAAAGAAAAAAACTCTGGCCCAGCAACCAGCGCCAGCCTGCCGGTATCTTTGCCGCCGTCGCCTGCCCACGATGTCGGACTTGCCCAGTGCCGGTTTTTCTGGCTGACCCCTCGACTATAGATGCCGAGCGACCGATTGACAAGGATTTTTACGGAAATTTTGGGGGATCGGGCGGCATCCGTTCCTGGGGGAGAATCCACGTTTTAGAGCTACTGGCAGCGGCCCATTTCACAGGGTTCCTTATGAGTCCTACCGTGGGAAGCCATCGATCCCCCGGCCATCGGTCTGCCGCCATCGGCATCCGTTCCTCGGGGAGAATCCACGTTTTAGAGCTACTGGCAGCGATCACCGCGAACCATCGCCGTAGCGCGCCGAGAGGCCGATCTTGCCGGTCAAGTGAATTCGCCTTCACTGCTGACATCCTTCAGGAGCGAATGCAAAAAAACCGGACGGCCTCACGGGCTCGTCCGGCTCTCGATTTCAGTTCAGTCTTAATGGTCAGGTGGGAGCGGGCGGGACGGGTTTCACAGGAGCGGCGTTACTTCCTCATCCCACCCCACTCCCTCGGACAGCGATCCTCGAGCACCACACCTCGCTCGGGAATCGATTGACCGCGGTTGATCGCGGCGACGCGATGATGACTAGGTGGCGGGCTGCACCGCGGTGCGGTCGACGCCCGTCGCGTTGTTGTCGCGATTCACATCGTTCACTTCGCCGTGGCTGTCGACGAACACGAACAGCTTGGCGAACTCACTGTGCGCGTCGCTACCCATGTCGAAGGCCGTGGCCGGCAGCCGCAGATCGACACTCGTCACGTCACTCGTCGCTACCGAGGAGATACGGCTTTCGATCGTCGGCAGATTCGTGGTTAAGTTCGCATCATCAGCCGCAATAAGCGCCACGTTGAACGCATGATCCACGGGCGAGGTGCCGGCGTTGCGAAACGAGACGCGATAGCGAGGTCCGATTTGCTTCGCGGCATCACCGTTGTCCAGCAACCGCACGTCGATCAGTTGCAGATCAACGCCGGCCACGGTCGCGGCTGGAGTCGCCGCAGCGACTGTGGGAGCAGTGGCTGGCGACGAATCCGCGACCATCGTTGTGCCGCCGTACGAGCCGCCCGAGTAGCCACCGCCATAACCACCGTAACCACCAAACGCGCCGAGACTGGCGAACAGAGGCCAGAAGCCCCAGCCGCCATACGGATGGCACTTGCCCGAGCCCATTCCGCCCGACCCGGTGCCACCAGTTCCGCTGCCGCCCGTGCCACCTGTGCCGCTCCCGCCATTTCCAGTGCCACCGTTCCCTCCGGCGAGTCCGCCGATTGCCGTGATCGGATGCGAGGGAAATCGGGAAATTGCACCGCCCGCACCGCTTGTGCCGCTTCCACCATTACCTCCAGCGAGTCCGCCGATCGCCGTGATTGGTTTCGCTGGAAATTTCGAGATTGCACCACCGACGCCGCTCGTCCCTATGCCCCCGTTACCTCCGGCGAGTCCGCCGACTGCCTTGATCGGCCCAGTCTGAAACCGGGAGATTGCACTTGTCGGGCCGCTCGTACTTGTGCCACCAGCACCGCCGGTGGATCCGCCGTTTGCCTTAAAAGGTTGGTTGATATTGGTGATGCTATTGTTGGTGCTGCCGATTATCGTCGCCTTCACACTACCGTTCTTGACGATCGAACTTGGACTGCTTTGCAACGACCCCTTGTTGATCAGGCTCGTATTGGCGCCCGCGAACTGGACGGCCTGCGAGGTCTTCGGTGTCGAGTTGAGCTTGCTAAGAGTCAAGTTCTTCGAGCCGAGGTTTGACGACGTGCGGGCCATGCTCGAGAAATTGTGGCTAGCGCCGCTGCTGCCCATGTGCCCCATACCACCGCCGCCACCACCACCGCCATGAGCCATCACCGGCGATGCGCCCGACAAGGCGCAACCGGCCACCGCTGCCATCGTCACGAACCACTTCGCCTTCACCAGTGAGGTCTTCATCGCTTTGCTCCCCAGGTTTAAAGGACTCGATGTTTATCAGCCGTCTGCCCTTATCAGCGGAGAGTCGGCCTGGATGTTACGCCGAGGGGTCGAAACGGGCGGAAAAGCCCCGGAGACGCGGCAGAAAGGAGAACCGTGCCCGCCCTAACCTGTTTCGCCCAATGGCGATAAGTTGGCGGGAGGGCCCGATGGCCGCGAATGGAGATGGGGCCAGAGTTTGCAAGCCGGGGCACCACAGCCTTGGACTCGCGTCAACGGCCCTAATTCACGCGGGCCGGCTCAACCGGATCGTGGGGCGTCACGGCAGGCCGTTGGATCGGCCGTTCGGTGGGGACGCGTTCCTCGATTGCCGCGTCGCCAAAGTCATACATGCGGAACGTCTTGCTGCGGTGCAAACCGGCTTTACGCATCCCGCCGATGGCCAGCGTGTTGGTTTCCGAAATCCAGGAGAATTCCGCCTCGGCAAAACCAAGCTCCAAGGTCTTGGGCAAAAGTGATCGCAGCAGCACCAGCCCTAGCCCCCAACGCTGATATTCAGGCGCCACGGCCATCGCCAAGACGCAGAATCGCTTCAGGCCACGGCGCGACAGCAATCGCAAGAAGCCAAAGGGCCAGAGCCGGCCGTCGATCTGGCGGATGCGCGGGTTGTAATCAGGCACCCCGATCACGGCTCCCGCCAGTTTACCCTCGACCTCGGCCAACAGCGCGAACTGTGGCTCGATCAGGTGCCGTAACGAACTCATCAGGTACTCGAGCTCGGCACGCGCAAGCGGAACAAAGCCCCACATGCCTTCGAGCGACCGATTGAACAGTTCCAGAAACCGATCGACGTCGCGGCTGCTGCGCGAGGTGTCAAGCGGCCGAATCACGGGTTGCCAGCGTTCTTGGATTTGATCGGTCAGCGGGTCAAGTCGTCGTTGGAAATCCGGCAGCTCATCGCGGTAACCGAGGAAGGCGAACATGTCATGAGCCTTCCGGAAGCCGTAATCCGTAAGCAAGCGCGGGTAATAGGACGGATTATACGGCAGCGAAAATGTCGGCGGGCTATCGAAGCCGTCGACCAGCATACCGCTCACGTAATTCATCGAAGGATTTACTGGACCACGCAGACCGTACGCGTCGTGCTCTTCGAGCCATTCGCGCGCGGCGTCGAACAAGGCACGCGAGACCTGGCAATCGTCGACGGCCTCGAAAAAACCAAAGAAGCCGCGGCGCTCGTGAAATTCGTGATCGTGCGCATGATTGATGATCGCGGCAATCTGACCAACGACTTCCCGGCCGCGCCAGGCGAGGAACGTTTGAATCTCGCCGACGTGCCGAAAGGGGTGCGGGCGATAGCCCAACAAAGGGGCCTGCGACGATCGCAGCGGAGGAACCCAGTTCGGGTCGTTGCGATAGAGCGACCACGGAAAACGCATGAACCTGCGCCGGTCGAGCCACGACGTAACAGGCTGAATGCGAAGGATCGACATAAAGGGCCGGCAGGAGGAAGGGGCCGCAATCTCCATGTTAAGCTGGCAAACGGTGCGCCGGCAGTAAAAAATGCGGCTCTCGCGCCATCAAGTTGGATCGTGGGAGGGCAGGCCGATTCGACGACAGACGGCGCCTCGCACTTTTTCTTACGAGCCGCCGGTTTCGAGAGGTCGGTTTCCAGCCCGGCCAGGCGGTCGCCTGTCGCAAAAGTCAGCAATGGGCGGACAGGGCTCGATTTCCTAATGGCCGCAGCGGCTGCGTGGGTCGAACCCACGGCCCGTCTGGGAAGAGCGAAGAGCGCGCGGCCGGTAAAGCGGTGGCCCAGCCTGCAACCGCGTGGCTGCCTCAGCGAATATTCAGCAGCGTCAGACGGACCAGATTCAGAGCCTGTTTCGCCGCGCGGGCTTTCAGGATGTCGGGGCTGCCAAAGTGCGGCACCGAGCGCGTCGTTACCTCGTCCGCTGCAGCCAACGCCAGGAATAAACGCTGCGGCGTCTGCTGCTTGGTGATCGCCGCGGGAAACTGGCTGACAGCCAGCGCCAGATCGGCTCCCGATTGTTCCCGGCAGCCACGGGCCATGGCTTCGACCACCTCCGCGCTAACCGGGGTATGTGTGGCGATCAGCGCGGGCTCGACATCTAGCAAGCGAACGAGCGATGTCTGGTTGGGAACGACCAGACCGCCCAGATAATTATCTTCCTCGTTCTTGCCCGCATCATGCAGGCGGTCGGCCAATAGCCCGCCCGTTCCCCATTCGGCTGTGGCCAGAGTCAGACCGTGCTGACGCAATAGTCGAAGAACGGCATCCTCGAGTTCGTCGTCCTCTTCTCCGAATACGACGTCCCCCAAGCACTCGTAAATCGTGGCCACGGTGGGTTCAGCCAGTGCGCGACATTCTTCGTCGCTGGCCCCCTGGGTGGTGATGCGCAGGGTGATCGTGGCTGCGCTGACCGTGATACCGACGCTGGGAACGCGGCCCCGGCGAATCAAGTCGGGCAGGCGCCCTTCCAGCTCGCTTTCGCTGAGGCCAAAGCACTTGATGCGGCGATGGCGAATCACCTGCGGCGCGCCGCAGATGCGCACCAGCTCGGGCCGCACTGTTTCGTCCCACATGCGGAACATTTCCGATGGCACCCCAGGGAGCGCGTACACCCGACAAGGTGCGCGCCCCTCGCGGGCAATCTCCTGGGCAATGCCTGGCGCGGTACCGGTTGGATTCGGAATGATGCGGCTGCCGCGCGGAAACAGCGCCTGGACTTTGTTCTTCTCGGGCATGTCGCGCCCGAAGCGAGCGAAGAGAGCGCGAATCTGCTCGACAATCTCGTCGTGCATTTCCAGCTCGACGCCGGCCAGCTGCGCCAGGACCTCGCGCGTCAGGTCGTCGGCGGTGGGCCCCAAGCCGCCGGTGGCAATGACCACATCGGCTCGCTCGCTGGCAGCGCGGAAGACATTGACGTTGGCCGCCAGATCGTCAGCAACGGTGGTGTGGTAAAGTACCCGGATGCCGATTTCGCCCAGTCGCTCGCTCAACCATTGGCTATTGGTATCGAGACGCTGCCCGCTGGTCAGCTCGTCGCCAATGGAGATGATTTCGGCATCCATGTCGCGCCCAGGTTTTAGTCAAGAAGCTTACTGAAGTGTCCGGCGTCCGGTTTGGCGTATTCTGGCAGGAATTCACGGTTCGTCCAGCGGCTGCGAGGTACGCTTGTGCGGCGAATTTTCCGGGTGCCGACGCGTCGCGACGCGAAGGCTTGCCTCGATTCCGTATGCTTAGGAAGAACCGAATTGCGTCGACCACGCGCGACCAGGATTTAGTGGCAAGGGGGATTCAGGGGCGAGGCCATGGACAACGACAAGTCGACGATCGACGACCGCGATGAACCTCGGGCGACTCAGTCGCCAGAATCCCCTGGCCAGGGAATGCCCTCGCTAACCGTTCTGCAAAGCGCGACCGGCGCGCAGGTGCGCGACCCCGTTTGTGGCATGACCGTCGATCCGGCCAAGACGCCGCACAAGCATGCGCACGCCGACAAGACGTATTACTTTTGCTCGGCCGGCTGCGTGAGAAAATTCGCCGCCGACCCCGCGAAGTATCTTTCTGCCAATCAATCGGCCATTGCGACACACGATCACGAGCACCACGCGGGTGAAGCGCATCATGCGAACCCGCACGCGCCGGCCAGCAAGGATGCCGAGTTCACCTGCCCGATGCATCCCGAAGTGCGGCAGATCGGGCCGGGCTCCTGCCCTATTTGCGGCATGGCTCTGGAACCAGTCGATATCACGGCTGCCGGGGAAGACCATTCCGAATTGCGCGACATGCGGCGGCGGCTGTGGATCTCGGCCGCATTGACAATCCCACTGTTCGTGATCGCGATGTCCGAAATGATTCCCGGCGCGCCTCTGGCGCATCTGCTCAGTCCGCGCGTCTCGGCATGGGTGCAGCTCATTCTGGCGACGCCTGTCGTTACGTGGGGCGCCTGGCCCTTCTTCGTTCGCGGGTGGAATTCGCTGCTGACGCGCCAATTCAACATGTTCACGCTGATCTCGCTGGGTGTCGGCACGGCTTTTCTCGATAGCATCGTGGCCACGGTCGCGCCGGGCGTTTTTCCGGAATCCTTTCGCGGACACATGGGGGAAGTCGGCACGTACTTCGAGTCGGCCGCCGTGATCGTGACCCTGGTGTTATTCGGCCAGGTGCTTGAGCTGCGGGCCCGCAGTCAAACCTCCAGCGCAATCCGCAGCCTGCTTGGCCTGGCGCCGCGTACGGCGCGCAAGATCGACGGCAGTGGCGAGCATGACGTGCCGCTGGAAGAGGTGCAGCCAGGCGACCGGTTACGCGTAAGGCCGGGGGAGAAAGTGCCTGTCGATGGCGTGGTCGTGGAAGGGCATAGCAACGTCGACGAATCGATGATCACGGGCGAACCCTTGCCGGTAGCGAAGGAAAACGGCTCGCCTGTCACCGGGGGAACAGTGAACGGCACCGGAACGCTCGTAATGCAGGCCCAACGCGTGGGGCGCGACACGCTCCTGGCGCAAATCGTGCAAATGGTCGGCGAGGCGCAGCGCAGTCGCGCGCCGATTCAACTGCTCGCCGATGTGGTCGCCAGCTATTTCGTGCCGGCCGTAATGCTCACGGCCGTGGCCACGTTCCTGGTTTGGGGCTGGTTAGGGCCCGAGCCACGGCTTGCCCATGCCCTGGTCAATGCGGTGGCAGTGCTAATTATTGCCTGTCCCTGTGCACTGGGGCTGGCCACGCCGATGTCGATCATGGTTGGCACGGGGCGAGGCGCGACGGCGGGAGTGCTCATCCGCAATGCCGAGGCGCTCGAGCGATTGGAAAAGGTCGACACGTTGGTCATCGATAAAACCGGGACGCTCACCGAGGGGAAACCGCGCGTCGTAAGCATTATCGCCGCCGAGGGTTTTGCCGAGGACGAAGTATTACGCCTCGCCGCGGACCTGGAATTGGCCAGCGAGCATCCGTTGGCAGCCGCCATCGTTGCTGCCGCGCGCGAGCGGGGCTGGTCGCCCGTCGCGGCTCTCAACTTCCAATCGACCACGGGACAGGGTGTGGCTGGATCGATCGACGGACGCAACGTGTTGCTCGGTAATCTGACGCTTCTGGAAAACGCGAGAATCGAAGCGGCGATGCTCGCCAAGCGTGCCGACGAATTGCGCCGGCAGGGGCAAACGGTCATGTTTCTGGCCGTCGACGGTCGCGCGGCAGGTTTGATCGGCGTCACCGATCCGATTAAACCGTCGTCGCGCGAGGCGGTCGACCTGCTCCGCGGCCAAGGCCTGCGGTTGGTAATGCTAACCGGTGATAGTCGTGCTACGGCCGCCGCGGTCGGCAGCCAATTGGGACTTGTAGATATCGAGGCCGAAGTGCGACCCGAGCAAAAGAACGCTGTCATTCGCCGGCTGCAGAATGCAGGAAGGATCGTCGCCATGGCGGGCGACGGGGTCAACGACGCCCCGGCGCTGGCCCAGGCCGATGTCGGCATTGCCATGGGCACGGGGACCGACGTGGCGATTCAGAGTGCTGGCGTAACCCTGGTGAAAGGCGATCTGCGCGGCATCGTGCGGGCACGTCGACTCAGCCATGCCACGATGCGCAATATTCGCCAGAATCTGTTCTTTGCCTTCATCTACAATGGGGTCGGCGTGCCGATTGCGGCCGGAATCCTCTATCCTGTGTCCGGATTACTCTTAAGCCCGATGATCGCCGCGGCCGCCATGAGCTTCAGTTCGGTATCGGTCATCGCCAACGCGCTACGGTTGCGTCGCGTGAAGTTGTGAGCCAGACACCGATGCAAAATCAGGTACGCCGCCTTGGCCGAGAGTAGCTCACGTCCCGACTGGCGGTTGCCACGCGGCGTCACGCGGGCATTGGCGGAGCACGCCCAACTGTCCGACGTGGCCCTGGCGTACGACGAGCGCTTTTCCGTCGGCGACGGCGGCGAGCTGGATGAGAAAATTCTTAACAAGTATGTGCAGCCGCCCGGCCTCGTCGTGGATCTGGGATCCGGCGCGGGGCGGTTAGCCGTGCCGCTGGCGCGGCGCGGGCTGCGCGTTGTCGCCGTCGACCTGTCGCGACCGGCGCTTAAGGCTTTGCGGGCACGGAGCGACTTGGACGGACTTTCCATCGAATGCCTGGTTGCCAACCTGGTCGAGCTGGACGCACTGCGCGATGGCACCGCGGACTATTGCATCTCGATGTTCAGCACGCTGGGCATGATCCGCGGGCACGAGAATCGTCGCCAGTTTCTCCGGCACGTGCGGCGCATTCTCAGGCCCGGCGGACGATTCGTTCTGCACGTACACAACCGCTGGTATCACCTGTGGCAGCAGCAAAGTCGCGGCTGGTTCTTACGCAACCTTTTCCAAAGCCTGACGCGACGCGACGTCGAGGCTGGCGACAAATACTTCACCTACCACGGCGTGCCGAACATGTTCGTACACGCTTTCACGCGCCGCGAACTATTGAGCGACCTGCGGTCCGCCAGCTTGCGTGTCGAGACGCTCATTCCGCTTTCCATCGAGCGCCGGCACCCGTTGAAAATGCCATGGCTGCTTGGTTCGATTCGGGCCGGAGGTTGGATCGCAGTCTGCAAAAGGCGATGATCGCCAGGTGATGAGTGCCAAGTTGGCCGGACACCGCACCGTGCCCTCGCGGTCGAAATCTGGGCGGTATGCACTTCCGAACGTAACGCTTTTTCGACCTGTACCGGAAACCGCTCTTGCCAGACCTTGTCGGGCCGAGCGTTTTCGAACCACCCGTAAAAGCCCCGTGCGGCGCGACCTATATATAGAGTGCGCCGGCATTTGACTACCTGGATCAGCCGACCGGACGCGCCGCCCCAGGCCGCGGCCGAAGAATCCTCTGGCGCTCGGCAAACCGTCTCATCGAGGTGACCTCAGTGCCAGCCGACAGTGTGATCGACACGTGTCCGGAAAGCAGGCAATTGGCAGCTCTGTTTGCCGGCCAGCTTCCGACGGCGGAGATGGCGCAGCTGCTGCGCCATGCGACGTCCTGCGAACATTGCCTGGCGCTGATGCGCAGCGCCGGCCTCACTGGCGATGAATCATCGGCACCACGAAATCCTGGGAGCGATACGGTGAACGGGGAGAAGGCAATGTGGGCATCATCCGCGACCGGAACGCATCAGGATGCTCCGCGCTCGGCGGTGGCCGATACGCCCACGTGCGACGCGCCGCCAACCTGGCGCCATATGCTGGCGCCCGCGCAGCAGAACGACGAACTCGGCCGCCTGGGTGGATATCGCATTCTGCGCGTGCTGGGCGAAGGTGGGATGGGAGTTGTCTTCGAGGCCGAGGATGTCACGCTCGACCGACGCGTGGCCATCAAGGTGCTACGTTCGGGAGACATCGATCTGCCGCAGCGCAAACGCTTTTTGCAAGAAGCGCAGCTCGTGGCCTCGCTCTCGAGCGATCACATCGTCACGGTACACCAGGTCGGCGAAGAGTCAGGCTGCTTGTTCATCGTCATGGAGCTGCTGCGCGGCGAGACGCTCGACACGCGATTGCGCCGCGAGGGATCATTGCCCGTCGCCGAAGCGCTGCGAATCGCCCGAGAAGTTGCCGAAGGCCTGGCCGCAGCGCATGAAAAACAACTCGTCCACCGCGATATCAAGCCCGCCAACGTGTGGCTCGAAACACGACGTGCGGACGAACCGGCGCGGCGCATCAAGCTGCTTGATTTCGGCGTGGCCCGCCCGCTGGCGGTTCACGAGCATCTCACGATCGGCGGTCAGATCATCGGCACGCCGGTGTACATGTCTCCCGAGCAGGCGTGCGGCATGCCCGTCGACGAACGCTCGGACCTGTTCTCGCTCGGCTCGATCATGTACGCGATGCTGGCGGGCAAGTCGCCGTTCGAGCGACCAAGCTACTTACACGTTTTGAAAGCAGTGGTGGAAGAGCACCCTACGCCGTTGTCGGAAGTCATGCCCGGCGTGTCGCCCGAAGTCGAGCGGCTGGTCAAGCGGCTGCTGGAAAAAGACGCGAAGGCGCGTCCGGCGAGCGCGCGGCAGGTGGCCGATGAAATTCGCCGCCTGGAACAGAGCTTTACCTGCAGCGGTATGGTGCCGCCGCAAATCTCGGCGGCCACTTTGCGCGCCGGGAAATTCCGCCAGCATTTGAGTTGGGGCGTGTGGTCCGGCGTGTTGGCCATCGTGGCGGCGGCTTCCATCGGGATTCTGTCGCAATACCATCGAGTGCTTGAACTACGACATCACGACGACGTCGAGGGCGCGGTCGTTGCGTCAATGACATCGGACCCGGCCGTGGGTGTGCCCCAAGGCAAACCGCGTGTGACTACCGCCGCGGCGGCGGGCACCTCGGGTTCATCGTCCGGTGCGTCAAAGGTAAATACCGGCGGGGAAAACAATGCCACAGCGGCCAGCGGCGCCGATCCACAACCGTTGCCCGACGCCGCGGCGCCCGCCAACGAACTGCCAACCATCAAGATAGGCATTATCCACTCCCTGACCGGGCCCATGGCCACAAGCGAACGCGCCATTGTCGACGCGTTCTTAATGGCCGTGGGCGAGATCAATCAATCGGGTGGACTGCTCGGTGGCCGACAAGTCGAGGCAATCGTGCGTGACGGTAAGTCGAACGAGAACATCTTCGCCGAGCAGGCCGAGGAGCTGATCACCAAGGAACACGTGGTAACCCTTTTTGGTTGCTGGAGGTCCCCTTGCCGCAAGCTGGTCGAAGCCGTGTGCCGTCGACACGATCATCTTCTGATTTATCCGACGACTTACGAAGGGATGGAAGAATCTCCCTACGTGATTTACATGGGGGGGGCTCCCAATCAGCAGATCCTGCCGGCTACGAAGTGGGCCTTTGCCTTTCTCGGCAAGCGCAAGTTCTTTTTGATCGGCGCCGACGGCATCTACTCGCATTGCGCGCACGAGATCATTCGCGATGAAGTCGCGGCCTTAGGGGGTCGAGTCGTCGGCGACGGTTATCGGCCGCTCGGCGACACGAATTTTTCCGAGATCGCGCGGCAGGTCGCGGACTCAGGCGCCGACGTCGTCATGAACACGGTCAGCGGTACTGGAAACATCAGCCTGTTCAACTGCCTGCGCGAGGCGGGGGTAACGGCCGAAGCAGTCCCCACGATTTCGTTCAAAGTCACGGAAGAGGATCTGCAGTACATCTCGGCACACGATCGCGACCTCGTGGGCGATTATGCCGTCTGGAATTACTTCCAAACGGTCAACACACCGGACAACATCGAGTTCCTCGCGCGCCTGCACGATCGGTATGGCCCAGCGCGCGTCGCCACTGATCCGATGGTCGCCGCCTACACCGGCATGCACATGTGGGGCTACGCCGTCGACGAGTGTCAATCCGACCGGGTGACAGACATTCGTGCCGTGATGGGGCATCAGACGCTCAATGCGCCCGAGGGGGCCGTCGAAATCGACGAAAGAAATCGGCACGCGCGGCGCGCGGCAATGATCGGGCGGATCGGCGAGGACTTGCAATTCGACATCGTGTGGAGTTCGCCCAAGCCGATCGTGCCCGAGCCATTTCCCGCTTCACGCACACCCGAAGAGTGGCAAAAGTTCCAGGAGCACTTGTACCGGGAATGGGGCGGCAACTGGCGCGCGAGTGCGCCCCCGAAATCCCATGGGAACCGCGCTGCGAGCGGCCGATGATCGAATATAAATCCGAACGCTGGTGGCGCACGACGTTCGCCTTCTACGGCACGGTCCTACCGAACGTGCTGGGCCGGGTTGGCGTGCTCACCGCGTTGAGCCTGATGTTGTGTGTGCTCGACGTACACGTCTTTCAGCCGCACGGCTTTCCGCTGCCTTCGCTCGATCAACTTGGGCATTCGGTGCTTGGCGTGGCGATGAGCATGTTGATCGTGTTTCGCACCAACTCATCGAACAACCGTTATTGGGACGGTCGCACATTCTGGGGCGTGTTGGTCAACGGCTCGCGCAACCTGGCGCGACTCGGCTCGCGCTATGCGGGGCCAGCCGAGGATCTCGCGGCGCTTATCACGGCCTACGTCACCGCGGTCCGTGAGACGCTGCGCGGCGGTTTTGATTATAAGAGCATCGTAAATCTGGTGCCGGGCCGACTGGCAAGGCAAGCCGCCGCGGCCTCGAATCCGCCCACGGTGCTCGCCGGCGCCATCAGCGATTGGATTCACCACCACAAAAGCGACGGACGTATCGGAGAGTACGAGGCGATGGCCATGGAGCAAGTGCTCAATTGCATGGTCGACGCCCAGGGGGGCTGCGAGCGGATCCTGAGAACGCCGCTTCCCTTTGTGTATGCGTCGCTCATTCGCCAGTTGCTGCTGATTTACTTGGGGTCGCTTCCCTTTGTGCTCGTCGGCCGGATGGGCTATGCGGCGCCCTTGGTCGTGGCCGTGGTCTCGTTCGGTATGCTGGGGATCGAAGAAGCGGGCGCGGAAATCGAGCGGCCTTTTGGCACTGATCCCAACTGCCTGCCGCTCGAGCAAATCTGCACGACCATCGCCCGCGACACGAAGACCCTTTGTACTCCATACGAGACGTCGGCCGTTTAGCGGCACGCGATGGAATATACTGCCAGCCGGGTGCGCATCGCGGAGAATCTCGCGAACCTGGCGGCGCCCCGCGCCGTCTCACGGATAGTTGGCGGATTTCGAAGTGATCGGCCGGCGGCCGGCGGATCCGACGATTGCTCCGGGACCATGGAAGTCGCAGGTGTCGCATGGAAAATGCCAGGTTGGCGACTCGCGAGGAGATGGAATCCTGCCTGGAGGAGATTCGCAATTCACCGCGCGACGCCGGCAAGATCGAAATGATCGTGCGTCGGCCGCAGCCGGGCGAGCGTGACGTCGTGACGTCCGCTGTGCTCGACGCCGATATCGGACTCGTCGGAGACAATTGGCTTGCGCGTGGTAGCCGCCACACTCCCGACGGCACAGCCGATCCGGCCGCGCAACTGACGCTGATGAATGCGCGGGCCATCGCGGCTATCACGCGGGGGCGGGACCGCTGGACCTTGGCCGGAGATCAGCTCTTCGTCGACTTCGACCTGAGCGAGACGCACATTCCACCGGGAACCCGGTTGCAGGTCGGCGCGGCACTGGTTGAGGTCAGCGCCGCGCCCCATACCGGCTGCAAACACTTTGCCGCGCGATTCGGAGTCGACGCGGTAAAGTTCGTCAACTCGCCAGTCGGCAAGCAATTGCACCTTCGCGGCATCAATGCCAGGATTATCCGTTCCGGCGAAGTGCGCGTCGGCGATGCCATTACAAAGATTTAAGAGCCGGATGTTTGTCGGCCAGGGTGGCTCCCTGGCAGCCACTCAGCATGCGACGACTTGTCGCCGCCGAGGTATTCCGGCGGGTGGACTGGCGACGAAACCGTCGGCGCAATATATGCACGCGCGTTTGGCAGTGGCAAAGTGTCTTCCCGTTTTCAACCTCAGTAATTCCCGGGTGCGGCCATGACGAAATCGCAGCCGTCCAAGAAGTCGAAAGAAAAAAACGCCGCTGGCGGAAAGCAAACCGCGCCTCAGCCGAAGCAAGAGAAGGGACGCACTCCGGCAGCGGATATACAGCGCCGCGACCCGCCAGCGCCCGAAGATCCATTGGACGAATCGTCCTGGGAATCATTCCCGGCGAGTGACTCGCCCGCACATTGAGCTCTCGAGCGAGTGACACCTCCGGGTCGGCGGACTTTTTTCTCGCGGCGGGACATCCCCCTTTCGCGCTGTTAGAATCGGCACGGACAATCGACCGCCGGTCGCGAAAAAAGGGGAGATCCTATGCATCGCTCGATCCCATGGGTACTGCTGCTCGTCGCCACGCGGGCAGCGCTCGTTTCTGCCGCCGACTACCAGTTGGACCAGTTCAAGACGATTCCGCTCGTCGATGCCTATTACTCCGAAGGGGCCAACGTCGGCGACATTGATGGCGACGGCGTACAAGACGCCATCTATGGTCCCTATTGGTTCAAGGGGCCGGATTACAAAGAAAAATACGAAATCTATCCGCCGAAGCCGCAACCGGTCGAAGGCTACGCGAACCATTTCTTCTGCTGGGCGTATGATTTCAACGGCGATCGACATCTGGATATTCTCACGGCAGGCTTTCCCGGCACGCCGGCTTTCGTCTACGAAAACCCGGGACCGGCCGGGCTCGACAAGCATTGGCCGCGACACACGGTGCTCGATTCGGTGTGCAATGAATCGCCGCAGTTCTTGAACATCGTCGGCGATGAGCGTCCGGAGTTCGTCTGCACACACGACGGTTACTTCGGCTATGCCACGATCAACTGGGATAAACCCCTTGCATCCTGGACGTTTCACAACGTCTCGGAGCGCAACGCACCAAAACCTTTTGGCCATGGGCTGGGCGTCGGTGATATCAACGGTGACGGCCGTCAAGACATTATCACGAAGGATGGCTGGTTCGCGCAGCCGGGGTCTGTCGAAAGCGACAGTCGCTGGGAATTTCATCCCGTCTCGTTCGCCGGTTCCGGGGGCGCCGAGATGTATGCCTACGACGTCGACGGCGATGGCGACAACGACGTCATCACTAGCCTGGCCGCGCACGAATTCGGGCTCGCCTGGCACGAACAGCGCCGGCAAGGGGACCGCATTGAATTCACGCCTCACACGATCATGGGAAGCGAGCCGGCTGCCAACCGTTATGGCCTGGTGTTCAGCGAATTGCATTCGGTGAATCTGGCCGACATCGACGGCGACGGATTGAAGGACATCGTCACGGGCAAGACCTATTACTCGCACCACAAGCAGAGCCCGTTATGGAACGCCGGTGCCGTCGTCTATTGGTTCAAGCTCACGCGCACCAAGGACGGAATCGATTGGATTCCCTTCCGCGCTGCCGACGATACCGGCATCGGTCGGCAACTCACGGTCACCGATATCAACGGTGACGGCCTGCCGGACATGATCGTCGGGGGCATGAAGGGAGCGCACGTACTCATGCACGAGCGCAAAAGCGTCAGCCGCGACGAGTGGGAGAAAGCGCGGCCGCGGCCCGTTGCCGACGAGGGCAAGCAAGCAGCGGGACGCGATTAGAGACGCGAAGATCTGTTGCGACGCCCTGGCCCGTTCAATCGAGCGCTACCGTATTCGATACATTATTGCCGAAGTGTCGTATCCGTCGAAGGTCCAAACGACCTTCTTCGACCTGGGCTCAAGCTCGATGACCAGCGGCTGCCCGGGGCCCGCGTGACAATTGCCGATCAGGTAATTCCCATTTGGTAGCACGGCGACGGTCGTCACCCAAGCCAGCGTGATGCCGGAGAGGTCGTTCTGCTCGATACGCCCGACAATTTCCTTATCGGGCGTGACTTCCAAAACGCTGTGGCCGTTGCCCGTTGAGATGAGCGTATTGCCGCTACTCAGGCGCAGCGCGGCAAAGCATTTGTTGCCGAAGGCCTCGGGCCCGTGCCCGGGTTTTGGCTCGCGACCAAACAGGGGGACGGGATATTCCCAGGTGACCTTGCCCGAGCCGTCGTATTCGCGCACGACGCCATCCCCTTCGTGGCAGACCAGGTAATGTCCGTTGTCCAATTTGCGTGCGAGCCGAGTATCGGTATGCGGATGAGGGTGATCGATCTTCAGTCTGATGTCGCGCAGCTGATGGCCGTCGCGATCGATTTCGATAATCCGGCCTGCCCCGCTTTCGGCAATCATCATCTGTCCGTCCGCGAGCGGTTGGAACGCATGCACCTCAATCGTCTTACCTCGATTTTCGCGTGATGCGCCGGAATCGTAGGTCCAGACGACGCGTTTGTTTTCGGGATCGATCTCGGCAACTTTGTTCGCGCCTTGCTGGACTACGATGTGCCCATCGGCAAGGACGTGCATATCGTGAATTCCGCCCCACGGCATTTGCCATTCGATTTGGCCATCGCGATTGACGATCGCCAGCTTGTCGCTGCCTTGGACCAATAGACGATGTTGAGCTAGCGCTTCACTGCGGCCATCAAACAGGAACACGGCAGCGGCGACCGCGCATTCAATGGTCCGAATGGATCGCGGCATGGGAGTCCTCTCTAAGCCGGGTCGCGGCTTTTGGTTATTGGCGGATTGGAAGTCGGTTTCGATGGCGCGGGTGCTGTTGCGGGTCGGCAATCGGGCAGGCGCCGGCGAGATCGTGTATACTGTATCCTGATTTTCGTGGCCCGCCTGCCCGCGTATCCTACGCCCCTACCGAACAGCTCTTGTCGCGCCGGATGAGACTTTCTCTCGATCGACACCATCTGCCGACGGTCCGGATGCTCGCCGGGGCTCTGGCTGTTGCTGCTAGCCTTGGCAGGGGTGTCCTATCGCGCGCGGCTGAACCGCCAACGGCGCCAGCCAATGCGGTCAATTTCCGCACCGAGATTCAGCCGATTCTGGCACAGCGCTGCTACCGCTGCCACGGGCCCGATCAGGCCAAGGGCGGCCTGCGGCTCAATAGCCGGGACGCCGCCTTTGCGGCATTGGAATCGGGCCAGCATGCCGTTGTGCCGGGCCAGCCTCACGAAAGCGCATTGATTGAGCGTGTCACCTCGGCCGACGAGGGGACGCGTATGCCCCCTGAGGGAAAGCCTCTCTCGCCGGAGCAAATCGCTGTGCTCCGCGCCTGGATCGCTTCGGGCGCGAAGTGGGAGAACCACTGGGCCTTCGAGCCCGTCCAGCGACCGCCGGTGCCCGAGGTGGCTGACGCCGCCTGGGCGCGTAATCCGATCGATCGCTTCGTGCTCGATAAGCTCACGGCGCGCGGCCTGCAACCGGCCGTTCCCGCCGGCAAGCCGGCGCTCTTGCGACGTGTTTACTTCGACTTGATTGGCCTGCCTCCGACGCCAGAGGAAGTCGATGCTTTTCTCGCCGACACGGCGGACGACGCCTACGAAAAAGTTGTCGATCGGCTCTTGGCCTCGCCGCGACATGGCGAGCGCTGGGCCCGCCACTGGCTCGACCTGGTGCGCTACGCCGATACCAACAGCTTCGAGCGCGACGGCGTAAAGCCGAATGCCTGGCGCTTCCGCGATTACGTCATTCGTTCGTTGAATGACGACAAGCCGTACGACCGTTTCGTGCGCGAGCAACTCGCCGGCGACGAGCTGCCGGAAGTCACGACCGATACGCTCACCGCGACCGGCTATTACCGGCTGGGGCTGTGGGATGACGAGCCGGCGGATCCGCTACAGGCCCGCTATGACGAGCTCGATGATATCGTCGCCACGACCGGTCAGGTGTTCTTGGGTCTGACGATCAATTGCGCCCGCTGCCACGATCACAAGCTCGATCCGATTCCGCAGGCCGATTACTACCGGATGGTGTCGTTCTTCAACGAAATCGATCGGTACAACACGAAGACGTGCCAGGTCGACGTTTCCTCGCCGGAAGTGGCTGAACAACACCGCAAGCACGACGCGCGGACTGACGCGATTCGCGAGGCGATGCTGCTCATCGAGCGCGCGGGTATCGAAAAGATGTCGGCCGAAGATCGGCGCCGCACAGAGGGTCCCGACCGTGGCAAAGTCTTGAAGGAAAAACTGCAGTCGTGCCTCAGCGAGGAGTCGTGGCAGGAGTACACGAAGTGCAAAGAAGAATTGGCCGAGGTTGAACGGACGGTGCTGCCGCCGCGCGAGCAGATCTTGGGGCTGGGGAAGATCCTGGATCGGCCGCCCCCGGCGCACATTCTGGCGCGCGGCAACCCCCACGTCCCCGGCGACGAGGTGCAGCCTGCGTTTCTTGCGGCTTTGGGGGGCGGAGAACCGGCGATTGCCCCGCGGGCGGACGGCGCTCGCACGTCAGGCCGTCGTTCGGCGCTGGCCGACTGGATCGTCTCGCCCACAAATCCGCTTTCAGCCCGGGTGATGGTGAATCGTGTCTGGCAGCATCATTTCGGGCGAGGGCTGGTGCGCTCGAGCAGCAATTTTGGCAGCCTGGGCAATCCACCAACTCATCCCGAACTACTCGACTGGCTGGCGGCGGAATTTGTCGATCTGGGTTGGCATCTCAAGCCGCTGCATCGCTTGATTGTCACCTCCAACGCTTACCGCATGTCGTCGGCAGGCAATTCGCAGGCGTTGGCCGCCGATCCCGAAAACGATCTTCTCTGGCGCTTTGACATGCGGCGCCTGGCGGCGGAAGAAATGCGCGACGCCATGCTGGCCACGACCGGCGCACTGAACCTGAAAATGTTCGGTCCGGGCGTGTACCCGAAAATGTCGCAAGAGGTGCTGCACACGCAATCGATGCCTGGCAGCGGCTGGGAAAAATCATCGCCCGAGGAACAAAACCGGAGAAGCGTCTACATCCACATCAAGCGCTCGCTCGTGCTGCCGATCCTGGCTGAGTTCGACGTTTGCGATACCGATAGCAGCTGTGCGGTGCGGTTTGCAACTACGCAACCGACACAGGCCTTGGCGATGATCAACGGCGAATTTGCCCACGAGCAGGCGGCCGCGCTCGCGCGCCGCGTGAAGCAGGAAGTTCCCGAAGATCTAGCTCAGCAGATCGCTCGGGCGCTACGCCTGGCACTGGGAAGACCTGTCGAGGCCCACCAAATCGAGCAAGGACGGCAGTTGATCGAGCGTTTGCAATCAAAGCACGGCCTCTCGGCGGAAAAGGCCTTGGAATACTACTGTCTGACCGTCCTGAATTTGAACGAGTTTGTTTACCTGGATTAAACGCATGAGCAGCGACACGCCCAAAAGCACCTTCTGCGGCCGCACACGCCGCGAATTTCTGTGGCAAGCCGGCGGCGCGTTTACGTCGGTCGCCCTGGCGGGCATGCTCAGCAAAGACGGATTCCTGGCTGCCCAGTCGCGCGCTGCCGATGGCATAACGCCATTTGCGAATCCGCTCTCGCCCAAGCCGCCGCATTTTGCTCCCAAGGCGAAGAGCGTGATCTTTCTATTCATGTACGGCGGCCCAAGCCACGTCGACACGTTCGACTACAAGCCGATCCTGTACAAGCTCGATGGCCAGACAATACCGGTAAAGACCAAGGGACGCGGCGGCTCGAAGAACGAGGGACGCGTGGTCGGGCCGAAATGGAATTTCAAGCAGTACGGCCA
The DNA here is from genome assembly GCA_035546535.1 of Pirellulales bacterium. Lineage (NCBI taxonomy): Bacteria > Pseudomonadati > Planctomycetota > Planctomycetia > Pirellulales > Pirellulales bacterium. The sequence goes on from DASZWQ010000167.1 coordinate 28,184, forward strand.
GTCGGGCCAGTGGGTCTCGGATTTGTTTCCGCATCTGAGCCAGCACGTCGACGACATCGCATTTCTCAAGTCGATGACCGCCGATTCGCCGATTCACGGCTCGGCGATGCTGCAGATGAACTCCGGCCGCATCTTGAGCGGCAGCCCTGCCCTCGGCTCGTGGGTGAATTACGGGCTGGGCACGGTTAACGAGAACTTGCCGGGCTTCGTCGTAATGCTCGACCCGACGGGCGGCCCGATCAGCGGGGCCAAAAACTGGTCGAGCGGCTACATGCCGGCCACCTACCAGGGGACGCTGCTTCGATCGAAGGGCGCTCCGATTCTCGACCTGAGCCTGGCCGATGGAATGACGCAGCCCGTCGAACGCGAATTACTCGACGCGCTGCACGCCGCCAACAGCGATCACCTGGCCCAGCATCCGGACAACAGCAACCTGGCGGCGCGGATCGCCAGTTACGAGCTCGCGTACAAAATGCAGCAGTATGCGCCCGATGCAATCGATCTCGCGCAAGAGACGCAAACGACGCTGGATATGTACGGCGTGAACCAGGAGCGCACGCGCGACTTCGGCCGCCGCTGTTTGCTTGCGCGAAGACTGGTTGAGCGCGGGGTGCGCTTCATTCAGCTCTATTCGGGCGGGTCGCACAACGACGCCAACTGGGATGCGCACGGCGACCTGGAGAAGAATCACAACTTCCACGCCGGCAACACCGATCAGCCGATCGCGGCGCTTTTGACCGACTTGAAGCAGCGTGGTCTGCTCGACGAGACCTTGATCGTGTGGGGCGGGGAGTTCGGCCGCCAGCCGACCGCCGAATATGCCAAGGGAACGGGCCGCGATCACAACGCCTATGGTTTCACCATGTGGATGGCCGGAGGCGGCATCAAGGGGGGCCAAAGCGTGGGCACGACCGACGAACTAGGCTCGGCCGCGGTCGAGCATCCGTTCCACGTCAAGCACCTGCACGCCACGATCCTGCACCAGATGGGGCTCGACCCGAACGCGCTCGCTTATTTCTACGGCGGCCTCGATCAAAAGCTGGTGGGGGTCGAGCACGTCGAACCGATCCGCCAGATCATCTGACTGGATTCAGAAAGGCCGCCACAATCGCACCAGCGGCGGGTACAGGGGGCACAGGTTTGCACCCGCCGCCGAGCAGACGCGCCTCTCCCGTCGTGTCATCCGTGATCTTCCCGATCGAAACCTTGCTGCGCGCCCGGTGGCATTGCATCATTAATCACGATTCTTTATTGCTCATTCGTGCTCCGTCCGCGCTGGTGCTATGGCCGCCACGAACGAAGTTCTCGCCACTGCGATCGAAATGCACCGTACCGGGCAGTTGGCGGCGGCGCTTCCCCTCTATCAGGCCGTGCTGGCGCGAGAGCAGGACAACGCCGACGCGCTGCATTTGCTGGGCGTCCTGCACCATCAACAGGGCGATCAAGCGAAGGCGATCGAATTGATCGGCCGCGCCGTGGCGTTGCGGCCCGGTGCTTTCGCCTTTCACGCCAATTTGGCCGAAGCCTATCGAGCGCAAGGGCAGTTCGATCGCGCGATCGGCTGCTGTCGCATGGCCTTGTCGCTTGCGCCTGATTATCCCGAGGCGCTGTGCAACCTTGGCGCGTCGCTGCAAGGTCAGGGAAAGCAGGCGGAGTCGATCGAATACTTTCGCCGTGCCCTCGCGCTTGTCCCCGACTTTGCCGTGGCACACAACAACCTCGGCATCGCACTGCGAGAAACAAGGGATACCGAAACAGCGCTTGAGCACTTCCGCCGCGCGGTCGAGTTGGAACCCACGTTCGCAGCCGCGCGAACGAATCTCGGGCAAATGCTGTTGGATCGTGGCGAGGCCGAGGCCGCCTTGCCTCACTGCCAAGAGGCTGTCCGGCTACAGCCGAATGTCGCCGCCATGCATCACAACCTGGGCAACGCTCTGCGCGCGCTCGAACGCCATTTTGACGCACGCGTGGCCTACCTCGAAGCGCTTCGCCTGGAACCCAACCTGGCGATTTCGCACGCGCATTTGGGACTCACGCTGGGACAGCAAAACGAGTCGGCCGAAGCGCTGCAATGGCTGAAGAAGGCCACGGAACTGGAACCGGGAAACGCGACGTTCTGGGAATACCTGGCCGAGGCGCATGACGAACAGGAAGAGCCGGCACATTCGATTCCCTGCTGGCGACGTGTGTTGGAATTGGGTGAGGAGCGGGCCGGACCGCATTTATCGCTCGGCTGGGCTTTGCAGGAAGAGGGACGGCTCGACGAAGCCGCTGAGCATTATCAGGCGGCGGCGCGACTGAATCCCGAAGGAGGGATGCCGCCGATGAGCCTGGCCGGCGTCTACGAAGAGCAAGGCAAACTGGCCGAAGCTGAAGCGGCGCTGCGCGAGGCGATCCGCCTGCAACCGCAATTCGCCCTGCCCCACGCACGATTAGCCACGCTGCTCCGCGGAAAAATGAACGACGAGGACCTGGTAGCGCTCGCAGATCGCATTGCCGATGAGAATATCGGTAACGGACCGCGGGCTCGAATGCTGTTTGCCCAGGCACATGTGTTCGATGCTCGGCGAGACTACGCACAGGCTGCGGAATGCCTGCGCAAGGCCAACGCCTTGACCCTGGAGTTAAATCACAAGCGCCGCGATTATTCACCGGAAGAGCACCAACAGTTCGTCGATATGCTGGTGAATCAATTCAACCCGGAGTTTTTCGAGCGACTGCACGGTGCGGGATCGGATTCACGCCGGCCGGTGTTCGTGTTCGGATTGCCACGCTCGGGAACAACCCTGACGGAGCAAGTGTTGGCGAGCCATCCAGAAGTGCATGGCGCCGGCGAGCTGCGCCTGGTGCGTGGCACCTTTGAAAGCTTGCCCGAGGCGGTAGGGCATGCCGGTTTTCCGCGAGACGCGCTCCCCCGCCTCACCCCGCCGGTGATCGCCAACGTCGCGGCGCGCCATCTCGAGCGCCTGGCGGACTTGGATGGCGGACAAACGCCGCGTCTGGTCGACAAAATGCCCGACAATTATATGTACCTGGGCCTGCTGGCCGCGCTCTTCCCGCGGGCCACATTCATTCATTGTCGACGGGACTTGCGCGACATCGCCGTTTCCTGTTGGATGACCGACTTCCGCAGTATCCGTTGGGCCAACTCGCCCCAGCACATCACGACGCGCTTCCAACAATACCAGCGATTAATGGACCATTGGCGGCATGTTTTGCCAGCGCCGATCCACGATGTCGACTATGAGGAAATCGTCGAAGACCTGGAGGGCGTCGCCCGGCGACTCATCGACGTGTGCGGCCTGGAATGGGATCCGGCCTGCCTGGAGTTCTATCGTTACCAGCGGCCGGTGCGCACCGCCAGCGTGACCCAGGTGCGTCAGCCGGTGTACAAACAGTCGGTGGCGCGGTGGAAAAACTACGAAGCCGATTTGGCGGAAGTGTTCGCCGCTCTGGGGAATCCCTCGTAGCTTCGCGCTCCGAGAGTAGAGGACCAGCGAACCTGTACGTGCAGCCAGATGTTTGCTCCGTCTTTCCGCATGCGCATTCGGCCTACTGCGAGAGCGAATCGCGTCGAGGAGGACGGCCAGGGGCAATCTACCGCACAGCCTGGCTACTTGGAGATCACAAGCAGAGCGATCGCTGCGACCTGAGCAAGGCAACGCGCATCTTACCGAAAGGCCAAAGCCCAGTGCGCAGACCTTTCCCGCGTAATGTCGGCGCATCGAATGGTCGGTGCTGTCCAGGTCGCCGGGGTTGCCACCGTGCGGCGACGACGGTCGCGCGCCGACCAATGGCTCTGGATTTCCAGGCACATCTGCTGCACTTCATCGGGCGATGGATGGACGACGTCTGGAACGGGGGGCCGGGGCCCCTTCTTGCGGCGGCTCATGATGTGCTCTCTCCGGCAAAGATGGATAGTTCGGCACCTCACCTCCCGAAGCACATTCAGTGCCAAAAACGCTTGGCCGACGCTCTTACGCCGCATCGTGAACCGTCGAATTGGCGCCGCCCGCCTCAGGACTGAGCAGATTCTCGCCACCATCTGGCCGTGCTTCTTGGACTTGTTCCTTGATCTGATCGGCTTCGGTGCCGAAGTTCCCTCGGCCTTGGTAGCGACGGCGGCTGGGAAGGAATCAGATTGCTCGCGAGACGACCGCCCCAGGCCGTGCTTGCGGCTTCAAGCTGATCGATAGCGTGCAAGAGACAGTGGTTACGCCGGCTGCGGACGTGATCGATCGGCATAATTGAAGACTCGCTGCCAGGAGATGCGCTCTCGGGGCGCGGGAATAGAAAAGGCCCCGTGCGCTCGGCACGGGGCCTTGTGATGTGGGAGTTCGTTCTTGGTCAGGCGGGCACGCGCGACGCGAGCCGCTACCGTAAACGGCGACGAGCCTTCGTCAGTCCGCCAACCAATACCGTCGCTAACAGAGAGCCGCACAAAACGAAGGAGGCGGGTTCAGGCACGGGGCTGAAAAAGCCGCCGGAAATGGAGCTGTTCGTCAACCCTCCCCCGTTGTCGATCGAATTCAACGCGACGAAGCCGCCTCCAACATTTGCCAGGAATTGCACGTTGGCGGTGAAATCGGCCCCGGTACTGTCATCAACCACAGCACCCATGCCCGCCGGAAGCCCCAGAGGAACGGCCGGCACCCACGGGCTCGCGCCCAAACCCGAAATCGACACGATCATCTCGATGGGAACGTTGCTGGTGGTGACGAGCGTGTGGGGGTTGGTGTAGGTCGTCAAGCCGGTCCAGGTCGCGGTCGTCCCCGAACTCGACGAAAACGCGAGCGCTGCTGCCGTGCCATCGAGTCCAGCGGTTACGGAGTTACCGGTGGAATTGTCGTCGTAGGTGCCCCAGTAGAGCGCCGTGAAGGCTGAATTATCGAATCCGGTGAACACAAATGACGAGCCACCGGCGTCGCCGGGGGAAGCGGCCCCAGCGAAATTCAAAGTGACGCCGCCCGGCGGCGGATAGGCGCCCGGATAGTTGAGTGGCGCGGCGCAGACGTAAGCGGCCATTGACGCCGTCGCAGCGAGTGCGACGAACCATACTTTGGTCGAGATCATTAGCGTGCTCCTTTCATGAGGGCAACATCAACTGAACCGTTAGGTCGAAACACAATGTTGTCGACCTCTTCCCTGTCGTACTTCAGTGGACGACGCATGTACGCGACCGCTTCCTGTGCGACACGGACTCTTGTGAGCGCGTCGCGCGTTGCACCTTGTACGCGTCCACAAAATCAAAAATGCTTTTCGATTGCAAGGGAAAAAATACAAAGAAGCACAGTATTTCTTTACGCGTACTTCTTCAGGGCTACGACATCCTGTCGCGCTGAAACGTTTCGCTCATTTCTCCACGACATCTTGTCGCGATTACCAGCAGCGGCGCAGTGCTACGTGGCACGTTCACGAACGGTGACGCGCGCTTGCGCAAGCGCAAGTACGAGCCATGCGAGTTCGTGATATGGGAGCGCCCCAGTGTCGACGCGCGTGCGCGAGAAACAACGAATAAGTTGGCGCTGTGGTCGCGCAGCGAAGCCAAATACGCAGGCGTTTTGCTCCTGCTGCGGCCGGTTGCTGGCGAAAAACGGCGCGGACACCGCAAACATTGACAATCGTGACGCTTTGCCTTCTACTAACCGGTCGGTAGAACACGGCGGGCCGTTCTTTAGCGGGCGGCCCCATCGGTTTCCCGCCGTGCAAAGTCCTTGACGAGCAACGACCGTCGTGAAACTGAAAGCCAAGAAACCACCGGCGGGATCCGAACGCGATCGCACGATCGAGATTTACGGCAAAGCCGCTGAAATCTTCCACGAGCGCGGGTTTGACGCTACGTCGATGAGCGATATTGCGTCGGCCGTGGAACTCACCAAGGCCGGGCTGTACTACTACATCGAAAGCAAAGAAGACCTGCTCTACGCCATCGTAAATTTTGCCATGGAACGGCTGGAAGCCACGGTGATCGAGCCGTCGCGTGCTTGCGCCGATCCACAGCAGCGGTTGCTGAGCATCGTCACGCGCCACGCGCAGCTGCTGACCGAAGGAACCAAGGCGATCACGATCCTGACCGACGAAATCGATGGCTTGAAGCCCAAGCACCGCAAGCAAATCTTGGATCGCAAACGGGCCTACTTCGATCTGGTGCGCGGCACGCTTGAAAAGCTTCAAGCCCAGGGTAAGTTGCGCGACGTGGATCCGACGGTCGCCGCCTTCAGCATGTTCGGGACGCTGCTTTGGTTACCACGCTGGTTCCATGTCGGCGGGGCGCTTACCAGCGAACAAGTCGTTCAAAACATCGTTACCTTCGTGACCGGCGGACTTCTAAAGGGAAAAGGTCGTAGCACGCTCGCATGAACATCATCGTTTGCATCAAACAGATTCTCGACCCAGAGATTCCAGCACGAGACTTTCGCGTCGACAGCGCCAAGTGCCAGGCCGAGCGCGGCGGCGCCAACCTGGTCACGAACATCTTTTGCGAGAACGCGCTGGAGACGGCGCTGCAGGTGCGCGAGGCGCACGGGGGCAAGATCACGGCCGTGACGTGTGGCGGCGCAGAAGCCGAAGAGGTGCTGAGAAAGGCATTGGCCCTACGTGCTGATGATGCCGTGCTCTTGGAATCGCCCGTCGAAAACCCCGATCCGTCGTTTGTCGCCCGCACGCTGGCAGCCGGCATTCGCAAGCTCGCGCCCTACGACGTGGTGCTCGTCGGTCGCGAGGCGGGCGATTGGGGCGCGGGTCAGACCGGCGGTCTGTTAGCTGAGGAGTTGAATCTGCCGTGCATTGCGTTCGCCGAATCGTTCGCGCCCGCGACCGCTGGCCAGGTACAAGTGAAGCGGCAGACCGATAACGGCTGGGAACAGTTCGAATCGTCGACGCCGCTTGTGATCACGATCACGAACCACGACAAGAACGTTCCCCGTATTCCCAAGACGCGCGATGTCATGCAGTCGTATCGCAAGCCGCTCACGAAGTGGCCCTTGGCCGAGCTTGGGATCGATCCTGCGACCAGCGGCAGTTACTCGCGCGTCGTCGAACTGTTCGTGCCTAGCAAAGAAACGCAGTGCGAGTTCATTTCCGGCGATTCGTTGGAAGCCAAGATCGACGCCTTCGCCGATCGTGTGACGGCCGTGATGCGTTCCATCTAACGTCGTTTTCGATCTAAATCATCTTTTTCGCGAGAAGTATCGTGCCTGATGTCATTGCATGTTTATGGGGCCGTGCCGGTTTGGACCGCGCGGCGCAGGGCCTTCTCGGAGCGGGCCGTCGCCTGGCCGATGGTCTGAGTGGCAAGCTCCGCGCCGTGGTGGTTGGCTCGATCGATCCTTCCGCGATCGCTGCCGTACAAACCGCAGCCGACAGCGTGGTGTTGGTCGAAGACGACTTGCTGGCCGAGTACAATCCGGAAAACTACCTGGCAGCTTTAACCGCAGCATGTCAGAAGCTTGCGCCGCAGGCCGTGCTCTTAGGCAATGACTCGTATAGTCAGGAATTGACCGCCCGACTCGCGCATCGACTCGGGGGGAGCGCGGCGGGAGACGCGGTTGAAATCACGAGCGCCGACGGACAATTGCGCGTGACGCGAGGCGTTTACGGTGGCAAAGCCACGGCCGTGATTGCGCTGGCCAAATCGCCGGGTGTCGTCTGGGTGCGGGCCCGAGCTATGTCACCTGCCGAAGCCCGATCGCCGGGCGAAGTCGAACGCGTGCAGTTAGGTCTCGCCGCCGATTCGCGCGTCAAGCTCTTGTCCAGCCATGTGGAAGCCAAGGAGGGCGCGCGATTGGAAGACGCCCGCTTGATCGTCTCGGGCGGGCGCGGCCTGGGCGGGCCCGAACCCTTCGAGCAACTGCAAGCCTTGGCAGGCGCCATGGGAGCCCAGATGGCCGCGTCGCGCGCGGCTTGCGACGCCGGCTGGGTGCCAGCCTCTTGGCAGGTCGGTCAGACCGGAAAGAAGGTCGCGCCAGAGCTTTACATGGCCATCGCCATCTCGGGCGCCAGCCAGCACATCATGGGCATCGCCGATTCAAAAGTGATCTGCGCGATCAATCGCGATCCCGATGCCCCGATCTTCAAGCATTGCCGCTTCGGCCTGGTCGAGGACTACCAAAAAGTTGTCGGTCCCTTGACCGCGAAGCTGTCCCAGCACCAATGAACGATCCGCTCACCGCGACGCGCGAAGTCTTTTGGAACATCACTCATGTTTGGGTGATGTACGCGCTGTTGCTGCCGACCGTGGCCGTAGCGGGTTACGGCGTTTTCCGCCGCGTGCGTGTCTGGCGCCGTGGCCAGCCAGAAAATCGCTTTGATCAGCCGGCGCGGCGCATCGCCCAGGTGGGCAAGTATGCGCTTCTGCAGTTGCGCACCTGGCGCAAACTGTATCCCGGCGTCATGCACGCCATGATTTTCTGGGGATTCATCGTCCTTACGATTGCTACGACGGTCGTAATGCTCGACTACGACTTCGGCATCCCGATCATGCACGGGTACTTTTACCTGCTCTTTCAATCGTTTATTACCGACGTTTTTGGTGCACTAGCGATCATCGGTATCGGCATGGCGATGCTGCGACGCTGGGGGACGCGACCGCGCGAGTTGGTCTACACGCGCGAAGCCTCGCTGATCCTGGTGGCCGTTCTTGTGATCCTCGTCAGCGGTTTCCTGGTCGAGGGATGGCGCATCGCGGCGACCGCCGACCCGTGGGCCGCCTGGTCACCTTTCGGCAACCTGGTGGCCCGGGCGTCGGCGCCCTTCCTGTCCGAGGCAGCCATGCAAAATGCGCACCGGGCCACCTGGTGGCTACACATGGCGCTGGTATTTGGTTTTCTTGCTTGGGCTCCATACACGAAGATGGTTCACATCTTGACGTCGACCTTGAACATCTACACGGCGCGGCTGGCGCCGATCGGCGCGAACTTGCGCAAAGTCGATTTCGAGTCGGAAGAGAAGCTGGGGATCCACACGCTGGCCGGATTCACCTGGAAAGACCTGCTGGATTTCGACGCCTGCACCGAATGTGGCCGCTGCACGGCGGCTTGCCCGGCGCATCGCGTGGGCAAGGAACTGTCTCCGCGCGACATTATTCTCGATCTGCAGCGTTTGACACGCGCCACAAATGCCGACTTCTCACAGCCCTTTATCGGCGCGACGGCGGCGCTTTCTGTCGACGCCATGTGGGAATGCACGACCTGCGGTGCGTGCGTCGAAGCATGCCCGGTGTTGATCGAACAGATGCCGAAGATCGTCGACACGCGGCGCTTTTTGGTGATGGAGGAGGCCGACTTTCCGGAGACGATGCAACAAGCGCTCACATCGGTCGAGACGCGGGCCCATCCGTTTCGCGGCACGGCGTTCTCGCGTGTGGATTGGGCGCAAGGCCTGCCGATTGCCACGATGGCCGAAGCGCGCGAGGCCGAGGTGCTGTTGTGGGTGGGTTGCGGCGGCGCCCTCGTTGAGCGCAACCAGAAAATCGTGAGATCGCTAGCCCAACTATTGGCCAAGGCCGGCGTCAAGTTCGCCATCCTGGGACGTGAAGAGAAATGCACGGGCGATCCGGCCCGACGCATCGGCAACGAGTTCCTGTTCCAGCAGATGGCTGAGGACAATATCGCCACGCTGGATCGGTATCAGACGAAAACGATCGTCACGTCCTGCCCGCACTGCTTCAACACGCTACGCAACGAATATCCGCAGTTTGGCGGACATTACGAAGTGTTCCACCACAGCGAGTACCTGGCCCGGCTGGTGCAGGACGGGAAACTTGTGGTGGACGCGCCAACGGACAAGAAAATCACGTTCCATGATCCCTGCTATTTAGGGCGGCACAACGGCGTGTATGACGCTCCGCGCGAGTTGGTGCAGATCTCAAGCAGTTACGCCCTGATCGAAATGGCGCAGAGTCGTCAGAATGGTTTCTGTTGCGGCGGCGGGGGAGGCATGAGCTTCATCGACGAGCCAGCCGACAAGCGCGTCAACCAGGAACGGGCTCGCCAGGTGCTGGAAACCGACGCCGATATCGTTGCCGTTGGATGTCCGTTCTGCACCACCATGCTCGAAGACGGGATCAATGCGAAACGTGGCGATCGCGAGATTCAAGTGCTGGACGTAGCGGAATTGCTGTGGCAAGCCGTCGAGCGTCCTGCGCGCTCTGATTTGTCCTAATCACAATCAACCACTGCATCGGAAAGTCCGCATTCATGGATCTAAGTCTCACGCCCAGCGAGCTAAAGTTTCGCGACGAGCTGCGCGCCTGGCTCAAAGACAACTTGCCGCCAAAGGGCGCGCACGCGGCGAACACTGCGGAGGCGCCCGCCCATTTCCACAAGCAGATCCGCGACTGGCAACGCAAGCTGTACGAAGGAGGCTACGCCGGGATTGCCTGGCCCAAGGAATTTGGCGGCCGCGGCGCCACGTTCATCGAACAAGCCATCTTCCAGGAAGAGATGGCCGTGGCCGACACGCCCGAGACCGCCACGATTGGGCAGAGCCTGGTCGGGCCGACGATCATTGCCGTGGGAACCGAGGCCCAGAAGAAACGGTTCCTGCCCGGCATCCTTTCCGGCGAAGAGGTCTGGTGCCAGGGCTTCTCCGAGCCGAACGCCGGTAGCGATTTGGCGTCGCTCGAAACCAAGGCCGTTCTCGATGGCGATCATTTCGTCGTCAATGGCCAGAAGATCTGGACTAGCTTTGCCCATTTCGCGGATCTGTGCCTGCTGGTTGTGCGCACCGACACGAACGCCGCCAAGCACAAGGGAATCACGTGCTTGTTGGTCGACATGAAGAGCCCCGGCATCACGGTGCGGCCGCTGAAGATGATGTCCGGCGATTCGGAATTCAACGAGATGTTCTTCTCCAACTTGCGCGTGCCCGTGGATCGCGTGCTGGGCAAGGTGAACGAAGGCTGGAACGTCGCCATTACGGCCTTGAGCAACGAGCGCGCCAACCTGGGCATCGGTCTGTACGTGGCGTTCAAACGAAATCTCGATTCTGTCGTCGAACAGGCACGCCAGTTACGTCGGCACGGGAAGCCGGTTTTGGCCGATCCGGTGCTGCGGCAAAAACTCGCGCAGGCTTACGTCGATCTGGAAGTCTTTCGCCTGAACACGACCCGGGCCTTGAGCACGTTGAATAAAACCGGCGCGCCGGGGCCCGAGGGCTCGATCCAAAAACTGTACTGGAGCGAACTGAATCAGCGCAACGCGCAGATCGCCATGGAAGTGCTCGGACCCTACGGCCAACTGAAGGATTTCGACGGTGGGCGCTGCGTCTACAACTACCTGCGTTCGCGCGGCAACACCATTGAAGCCGGCACCAGCGAAGTGCAACGCAACATCATCGCCCAACGTGTGCTGGGGCTGCCGCGCAGCTATTGAATAGTCGCGCAGAGGCCGATTCGCCCTCTCAATCGAACAACCAAAACTCAAAATACGACCCACCAAGGCATTGTCACGATGGAATTCGAACTCTCCAAACCGCAGAAGCTGCTGCAGAATTCGGCCCGCGAATTGTTCGCCCGCCTTAGCCCGGCCTCGCGCGTTCGCGAGTTGATGGCAACCGACACGGCGCTCGCTTCCGAACTTTGGTCCGAAGTAGCCGACCAGGGCTGGCTCGGCATTCACTTGAATGAGGAGGCCGGCGGCCTGGGGCTCGGTGTCATCGATCTGGTGGTTGTCGCCGAAGAGATGGGACGTGCGTGCTTTCCTGGCCCGTTCCTGGGCACGGTGTGGGCCGGAACCCTTGTCGCCGAAGCCAAGCCGGCTTCGAAGTATTTACCGCAACTAACCGCGGGCGAGCTCAAAGGCGCGGTCGCGCTACTCGAGCCGGAAGCCAGCTGGGACCTGGCCGACGTCCAGCTGCAAGCCGTGAGGTCGGGGGCGGGTTTCAAGATCACCGGCCGCAAGACGTTCGTCACCGATGCCGGCGTTGCCGATCTGATCGTGTGCGTGGCACGATCCGGCGATGACCTGGTTCTGCTCGCCGTGCCGGCCAAAACTGCGGGCGTCACGATCAATCCGACCGCAGGCCTGGACGCCACGCGCAAGCTCCATGACGTCACATTCGAGCATGTCACCGTCGAAGCCGATCACGTGCTGGCCAGCGGCGCCGCGGCCACTACGGCACTTGCGCGCTCGATGCATGTCGGCACGCTCGTCGTCTGCGCCGACATGCTGGGCGGGATGCAATGGATTCTCGAGGACGCGGTCGAGTACGCCAAGACACGTCAGCAATTCGGCAAGGTCATCGGCTCGTTCCAGGCCGTGCAGCACATGTGCGCGGATATGTTGCTATGGACCGAGAGCGCGCGATCAGCGATCTATTTCGCCGCCTGGGCCTTGGATGCAGAGCCCAAGAGCGCGGCGCGGGCCGTGACAACAGCCAAGGTCTATACCTCGGACGCCTCGCGCGAGGTGGCCAATCGCGGCGTGCAGGTCCACGGCGGCATCGGCTTCACGTGGGAGCACGATTTGCAACTCTACTACAAGCGCTCGAAAGCCTCGGAAATTCTCTTCGGCGATGCCGGTCACCACCGGGCCCGCATGGCCGAGATGGTGCTCGACGGCTGAAGCCCACCGTGCCTTGGCGATCATCGTGATTGCTTTGCTTAGCGGCGCGGGGCGATGCCTTCGAACTTGGCGATGATGCCCAGCATGATTTCGTCGGCGCCGGCGCCGATCGACATCAACCGCGAATCGCGGAAGTAGCGGGCCATCGGGTATTCTTCCATGTAGCCCATGCCGCCGTGAAATTGCATGCAGATGTCGGCGACTTCGCGTACCAGGCGGCCCGCTTTGAGCTTGGCCATAGACGCTTCACGCGTGAAATCCAGTCCGCGGTCCATAAGACGGCCGCACTGGTAGCACATCTGCCGCAGGAATTCGACTTCGGAGATCAGCTCGGTAAGCTTGAAGTAGATCCACTGATTCTCGATCAGCGGCTTTCCGAACGTCGAGCGGCCGCGGCAATACTCGATCGTCATCTTCAGGATCTTTTCCGCGCCGGCCACGGCGCCCAGCGAACCGATCAGGCGCTCGTTCTGGAATTGCTGCATCTGGTAGATGAAGCCCATCCCTTCCTCGCCGATGCGGTTGGCCACCGGCACGCGGCAGTTGTCGAAAACCAGTTCCGCGGTGTCGCTGGCCCAGTTGCCCATCTTCTTCAGCTTTTTGCTGACCGTGAAACCCTTGGTATCCGTGGGCACGACGATCAACGACATCCCTTTGTAAGTCGTGCCTGGCGTCGTGCGGGCCAACAAGCAGATCCAATCGGCTTGTGCGCCGTTGGTGATGAACATCTTGCTGCCGTTGATGACATAGTCATCGCCATCGCGCTCGGCCTTGGTGCGAATCGATGCCACGTCGGAGCCGCCGCTGGCCTCGGTCACCGCGATGCTGCAAACCGCATCGCCCGTGATGGCCGGTTCGAGATACGCCTTCTTTAGCTCGTGCGAACCGTAGCGGGCCAGGGCGGGCGTAGCCATGTCGGTTTGCACGCCCATCGCCATGGGGATCGCGCCGCAATTGCAGCGGGCCATTTCTTCGGCCATGGCGATGTTGTACCAGTAGTCGGCGCCCGAACCTCCGTACTCGGTCGGATAGGAAAGGCCCAACAGCCCCAGGTCACCGGCCTTCTTGAACAGTTCATGGGCCGGGAAGATTTCGTCTTCTTCCCACTGATCGATGTATGGATTGATCTCTTCGTCGACAAAGCGGCGCACGGTTTCGCGAAATAGTTGATGAGCCTTGGTAAAGCCCGTGCCGGGGACCGTAACTTCCGCGTCGTTTTGAAGTACTTCTGAGGCCATGATGAAAACCCACTATTGATTTGGTTCGAACGGGCGGAGCGACCGAAACGAAGACGTGCCGAGCCTAGATTGTAGCAGGCTGAAGGGCATCTGTGGCCATCTGTCCGACTCGAAAGCAGACGGTCGCAGAAAGCCCGACCCTGCTGCCCGTTATTTGCTCGCAGCCGCGGTAATGGTGAGCCACGCATCCGGGGTTCGCTGCCCCCGTCCGATCAGCGGCGCCGTCGCTGTGTGCGGCTCGAGAGTCGCGCCGGCCGTGGTGCCGATGACGCGGATGGGCCCGGAGAAAGCCGCATCTCCCGTGGTGATGACCAGCTTCACGGTTTTGGCCGAATCACCTTCGCCGAGCGAGACCGCCGGCTCGACGGTTACTCCACCAGGCAGCCCCTCGACACGCAGGTTGATCGGTTCCTTATAGCCCTGCAATCGCTCAATCGTGATTGGCAGCTCGAGTCGTTGCCCGACCGCGACGCTGAACGTGTCTCCGCCGAGCGATAGTGCATAGTCAGGCCGCGCGGCGAGGGCGGAAAGTCGATAGACAAAGTTTGGCGCTCCGTGCCGATGCAGGTCCGATACCACGATTTGATATTCACCGTCGGCGGGTGCAGCGAAGGTAATTTCAGCGTCTCGGCCGGCTCCCACATCGTCGACACGCGACAGCAGCTTGCCTTGAGAATCGCGAATTTCCAGGACGGGATCGAGCGGATAGCCGAGTTGCCGGCTCTCCACGCGAAAGTTGAGCGTCTCCCCTGTCTTCGCCGAGAAGCGAAAGGAATCCTTGTCGCGAGGAAACTCGATGCGCCCCGTGATCGTTACCGGCAGCGTGATGTTCTGCGGAATTTCGGGCCGACTGGGCTCATCGGCCAGGATCGATGCGTGCTGTACGACCGGAATGAGAAGCGTGTTGGCCAACTGCGGGTGAAAAAGCGCCGCTTCCTTGGCATTCGGCAGAATTGCTGGCGCCACCTGTTGTGTTTCTGGCAAAAGATTCCAGCCGTGGGCCTGCACGTGCGCCGTGTCGGCAGAGACGGCCAGCGGTAGCGAATAGTTCAGGAAACCGGCCGAAGTTAGAGTCAGCCGATACGCATAGCTATCGTCGCCGGCCAGCGCGATCGTGCTGTTGGGGGCGGCGGGAAAGCCGAACACGCGCACCATGTATGACCCGCTTCTGGGCACGGCAAAGACGAGGCGCGAGTCCAGCTCCTGGTCGTCGTCGTTGCGTGCCAGTACAAATCCGCCCGTCGTCGAAACCATCTCCAAAACCGTGTCGACGGGCGAGGCCAAGGTGCGATGTGCATCGATTTCGGCCACAAGGGTCTGGCCCTTTTCCAAGTGGACGGCAAATGTGTCGACGTCGCCTCTTTTCTGCAGCCGGCCGTTCACCACGACCTGCGGTGGTCCGACGTCTTGTGGCCTGGTGGGCGCATCGTTGGGCTCCTGCTCGCACGCTTCGCGCAGGTAGCCGACGACAAAGGGCACGAGCGGAGTAGCCCCTTCCGCATCGTAGAATCGCAGCCAGTGAACGCCCGGCAGCGCGTTGCCGGCGACCGTGGCGACGAATTTTCCCTTGTCTTCCTTGGCAGAAATTGTCACGCCCGGTCGATCGGCCCACACCGCCAGCGGCCACTGCTCGAATTTTCCGCGTGCTTCAAGCTCGACGGTCGTGCCAACCTGCGCGCCCGCTGGAAACAGATATTTCCATTGCGGGGGCGCGGCGTACGCCATGTGTGTGAAAAACGTGATCCCCAGCAGCAGCGCAGCGCCAAAACATGACGCCGCGCGATGCGAGTGCAGGCCTTTGTTCCCACGCATGCGCATCAACCCATCAACTCTTTGATCGGTGTCGGATCGCTTACCAAATGGGCCGGTCGGCCATTGGGCGCGTAGTAGATCTTGCCGGGGTCGATGCCGAGTTTCGCGTAGACGGTCGCCACGAAGTTTTCTGGCGAAAGAATTCGCTCGACCGCCGAGTGCCCCGTGCGATCGGTGGCGCCGACGACCTGACCGCCAGGAGTGCCGCAACCGGCAAAGAGGATCGACATCGCATTCGCCCAGTGATCGCGCCCGGCTTTCTTCTGGTCAGGCAGGGTGGAAATCTTGGGCGTGCGGCCGAATTCGCCGAGCGCGATAATCAACGTCGTTTCGAGCAGCCCGCGCTGTTCGAGATCTTCGATCAAGGTGGCGATGGCATTTTCGAAGGGCGGCAACCGCTTCGCGATCGCGCCGAATATATCCGAGTGGTGGTCCCAGCCACCATCGTAAAGCGTGACGAATGGCACGCCCGCTTCGACCAGGCGCCGCGCCAACAGGGCTCGCTGCCCGAAGGGATTGCGACCGTAGCGGTCGCGCATCGCGTCCGGCTCGACCGCAATATCGAAGGCGCGCTGCGCCTCGGGACTGGTGACCAGGCTGTAGCCCTGTTCGTAGTATTCGTCGATCGCCTTTACCGGATCGCCGGCGGCATCCTCGGGGATACGGGCGAGCCGATCGACAACGCCGCGCAAGTCACGCCGGCTCGTGAAGCGGTCATTCGCGAGACCGGCGGGCGGCGCCACGTCACGGACGCGAAAATCCTTCTTGTTCGGATCATCCGCGACGACAAACGGTGCGAACTTGGCGCCCAGAAAATTCGGCCCGCCCGAGCGCGACATGCTGGGCATCGAAAAATACGCGGGCAGTCCGCCGCGATTGCCCCGTTCGTACGCGGTAACAGAGCCCAGGCTGGGGTGGAAGCTGACAAACGCGCCGCAACCGACGGGGATGCGCGGCGGCGCGCCGGTCATCATGTAGTGATTGCCCGCGCCGTGATTGCCCTGGTTGTGGCAAACCGAGCGCACGATGGCCAACTTGTCGGCGATGCCGGCCAGCCGTGGCAGATGCTCCGAAAAATGAACGCTGGGGATCTTCGTCGAGATCGCGCCGAGTTCGCCACGGATTTCTACCGGTGCATCGGGCTTGGGGTCGAAGGTCTCGAAGTGCGATGGTCCGCCGTCCATCCAAATAAGGACGCAACTCGTCGGTCGGCGCGACGGGGTGCCGGCTCGCGATTCGTTCGCCTGCCCCACGAGGCGCAGCAGATCGACAAATCCGCCGCCCGCCAGGCAACCAACTCCCAGCTTAAGGGTGTCGCGGCGACTCCAACCTTCGCAGTTTCGCGGTTGACTCATCCTTGCGATCCTCGTGGCTCGTATCGTTCGTTAGTGACGTGCTGTCAGTTCTTGAAAATGAATTCGGGAGTATTCAGCAATGCCCAAAGCAGGTCTTCAATGGCCTGGCGCCGCTCAGCGCTATCGCCTTTGATCAGCGCCGCGGTGGCGAGTCGTTCTTCACTGGTAGGGTTGCGCGAGTAGGTCGCCAGGTACAACTCTTCGACAATTTGTTCCGGCGACTGACTGCTGGCGGCCAATCGTGCCACGCGACCGGTATCGCCCGTCAGGCGGCGGTCCAAGCTCGGCGCGTTCATCAAATGCAACGCTTGCACAACGGTCGTTTCGCCCGTCCGTTCGCAGGGGGGATCCTGATTAGCGTCCGGCCGGCCGAATGCATCCAGAAACAGTGATTCGATGCGGTGCGTCCACAGTTCGACAGCCCGTGCCTCGGGAGGCATGGCTGCGTAAGACTCTCGGACCTCGGTCACATCACCGATGGCATCGAGCAACACCTCGGCCTCGAGCCGCTGCCGATAATGGCGCGAAAAGTTGTGCGTATCCGCGACATTGCCGGTGCTCGGCAAGGATGCCAGACCGTACACGTACGAACCGGTAATCAGTCTCAGCAGTTCCTTCTGGTCGTACTTCATGCGGCGAAATTCATCGGCGAGGCAATCGAGTAGCGCTGGATTGCTGGGCGGATTCGTGGCCCGCAGGTCATCCACCGGATCGACTACGCCGCGTCCCATCAATTCCGCCCAGACGCGATTGACCGCCACGCGCGAAAAGAAAACCTTACCGTCGGCCAGCATCCAATCGGCAAATATTTCGCGCGGGTCATCGTCCGGGCCAGGCGTGCGCGCCTGACCGAACAGCGGTCGAGGGGCGAGCGTCTCGCCCGTGAGCGGATGCGTCACGCTGCCGCTTTCGGCCGTGAACACGATTTCTTCGCCACCGGAAATCGGCGGCGAAAGTCCCGTGCCCTTGTAGCCAACGCGGCTGAAGAATGCGGCCAGGCTATAGAAGTCGTCCTGCCCCCACACTTCGAAGGGATGATGGTGGCACTTGGCGCACTCCAGACGCGTGCCCAGGAACAACTGGCTGACAAGCGTCGTGATTTCATCCGGCGAGCGCCGATCGCGAAATACCGTGACCGCGCCATTGCGCCAGGTACTTCCCTGGGCCGTAATCAACTCGCGGGCAAAGCGATCGTACGGCCAGTTCTCGCGAAACACCTCGCGCAGCCAGCTGTCCAGACTGAACGTTGCCTTGATGCCCACGCGATAGGGATTGGGACGCAACAGATCGGCCCACTTGTTGGCCCAATAATCGGCATACTCGGGGCGATCCAATAGAGTGTCGACCAATCGCGCGCGTTTGTCCGGCGCGGCGTCCACCAGGTAGCGACGACTTTCTTCGACACTCGGCAAACGGCCAATGATGTCTAGATAGACGCGACGAAGAAACGTGCTTTCGTCAGCCGGCTCACTCGGCTTGATGTTTAGCTGCTGAAGCTTGTTCCAGACATGGGCGTCAAGGACGTTATTGCGAGGAAGCTGTTCATAGAATTCCGCGGGCACGGGCGTCGGCAGCGGAATCGCGGTATTCCAGGTGGCGATGTTTCCCATGTAGCGAGCCATGATGCTGGCTTCGCCCGGCAAAGTCCCGGCCACCACCAGCCCCCCACTGTCGACGGCCACGATCGCCGCTTCATTCGAGGCGAAATTCGTGAGCCGTGTCACGTCGCACGTCGAGCCATCGGAATAATGGGCAGTCACGAGCAGTTGCTCGCGCGCGCCCGCTGGTAGAACGTGCTCTTCGGGGGCAAGCGATATCCTCATCAACTTTGGATCGCTGTCCTGTGCCCTTTGCATGCCGGTCACGATCCAGGTGCGCAGGGTTGCGTATTCAGCACTATTGACATCGAGCCTCAATCCGCCGCCATGCGGCTCAGCGCCGGAGGCCTTCCGCAGCAATAGGCTGTTATCGGCGGCGCCCGGAAACACGCGCCGACCGCGCGCGTTCTTGACGATGGAGTCGTAATCCGTTGCGGCGTCAAATCCCAGCAGCGAAAGCGCGAAACCATTCTGGCCGCGCGACTTGCCATGACATGCTCCGGAGTTGCAGCCCGCCTTGGTCAGAATCGGCAGCACGTCGAGTTCAAACACCGGCCGGTCGGTACGCGTCTCGGCAGCCTTTAGGACGTAACGGGCCTGGCCGGCGATCATGCACGCCATGGCCGCGCAAGCGCAAATTACTGCTCGGGGCAGGGCCCGGGTTGAATCGCTCGATGGCATGGGGCGTGAAGCGTGGCGGGCGGGCACGGAACCATTGCGTCACAGCCGGATGCCGAATTCGATGACGTGTTGAATCGTCATCAACCAGCAACACGGCCACGCCATGGACCGCAGCCCAAGGGGGCGTGCTAATGCTATTAAACTAGCCGATTTGCGCAGGACGCTCAATGTTTTTCCGCGGCCGCGTGGCGCCAAATGTCAGCTCCGGAAGCCAGCCTGTGGCCATTGGGGGGCTGGTTTTCGGCCTGGTTCATGCATCCCACGTGGACTGGTTTGGCAAATATCCCAACTCAGGTGCCAGGATCGAGGCCTTGCTTTTCTGCTTTATGAGAAGAGAGCTCGGGAGCCCTCCACGCGTGCGATGGAGCCGGGGCCTTGGCCGACCAGCAATTCGACCAGTCGCGCTGAACGGTTCTCCATCGCGGCGCGCGTTTTTATCGGTTCGCCTCACGGCGCGATCCCATGCGGTGCCAACAGCGCGGCTGCCGTCGAATTTGCCACATTTCCTTACGGCGACGTGGTCGCGTCGCTCAAAAGAATGCGCGACTGAGCCGCCCTTTGAACATCGCACGACTCAGCAACGTTCGCGTCAGTTCACTTTGCACTGGGTTCGACGAGTGCACTGTCGCCTCGCGAGGGATCGCTCACCTCTCCTCGACAATGGCGGACGGTTTCAAGTTCTTGGCGGCGTAATCTATCCTGAAAGGCCGTCCCGACTGAACCATTTGTCGATTTCGTCGCTCTTCGGCTGGGTAAGGCCGCACCGGAGTCGCTCCGGACGTGGCTGCTGGATCTCGAACAAAACGGGCGAACCGTTCGCATACCGATTTAGGGGGCCGGCCGGTCTGCCGTTGAGGAACGCCCGTTGTTCACCGATTTCCCGTTGCAACTGGGCGCACCGTTTGCGGTGTATCGCAGACGCGCCGTTCGACCCGTCGGTTCTGAGTCGGGCCGAAGGCTGCTCAGTTCGTTTTATGCAGAGGAGAATGGTCCTGCCTAATGGGTGAGTATCGCGCCCGTGGCCAAAGCGGGTCGCCGGGAGTACCAGATTAGTTGCCCGTTATTTCCCGAGGGCGTTGAGGCGTCGCGGAGCAGATCTCCCAGCTCCTCCAATGCCTAGGATTATCACTGAAAGATTACATTTGCTTCAGGTATCGGCGTCCGTTAGGTCCGAGGGGGGATCCTGGGATGCGGACGCAGGCTCCGTCTGCGAGTATTCCAGCCAGTCACAACGTCTTATTTTCGCAGCGGCGTTTGCCGCTTTTTGTGGCAATTTCGGTCTTATGAGGAAAGCCCGTTGCTGCATTTGGTGACAAATTCGTAAGAGGGGTCTCTTTTACGCTAGGATAAATTGACGGCATTTGCGTCCGGCAATACGATCGGTTCATATGACTCGTCGTACGTGAGTCACCTTATTGCGATTCGGAAGCTGTCTGATCGCAGGGAGGAGACGGCCGATGGATCCATCGTATTCGCCAGGCGGCGACCGGTGACAGTTTTTGATGTTGGGTTTCGTCTTCTTCGGCGGTATTCAGGTGCGCCAAAGAAGAGGTGCATCCGCATCTTCCCTCCTCTGATTTCCCGCACATTGTTCCAATCCGCGAACCAAGCGTTCAACGAGCCAAACCACATGAAAGTTTTATCGCCCCTGGCCATCATCGTGGCTATGGCTTGTCTTTCCCTGCCCGCCTGCAACCACGTCGAGGAGCAGCACCACGAGGCGCACACCATCACGGCGACGAGCCCTTCGGTGCAGCCCGTCACGCTGACGCAACCCTACGTCTGTCAGATCCACTCCCAGCGCCACATCAAGGTGCGTGCGCTCGAGATGGGGTATCTCGAAGAGATTCGTGTCAAGGAAGGGCAGCAGGTTAAGGCGGGTGACACGCTCTTCACCGTGATCCCCATTCTCTATCAGAAGAAAGCCGAGGCCGAGAAGGCCGAGGCGAATCTCGCCAAGTTGCAATATCAGTACACGCAGAAGCTGGCTGCGGACAAAGTCGTTTCGCCCAATGAAGTCAGCTTGCGTCAAGCCGAGTTGCAAAAGGCGGACGCAAAGGCGGATCTAGCTGCTGCGGAGTTGGGGTTCGCTACGGTCAAAGCGCCCTTTGATGGGATCATCGACCGTCTGCACTTGCAGCAAGGGAGCCTGGTCGAAGAGGGAGAGGTTCTGACAACGTTGTCCGACAACAGCACGATGTGGGTTTATTTCAACGTGCCGGAAAAGCGTTACCTCGAGTACATGCAGGATCCGCACAAGGACGAGTTGAAGATCGAACTCGTATTGGCGAGCGGTAAGAAATTCGACCATGTCGGCAAGATCGGGGCGATCGAGGCGGACTTCAACAACGAGACAGGAAACATTCCCTTCCGTGCCGACTTCCCGAACCCGGATCGCCTGTTGCGACATGGTCAGACCGGTACGGTGATGATTAGCCGCGTGCAGAACGACGCGCTGGTTATCCCACAGCGTGCTACGTTCGAGGTCCTCGCCAAGCGGTACGTTTTCGTCATCGATAAAGACGACATCGCACACCAGCGGGAGATCACCTACTCGACCGAACTGGACGACATCTTCGTGATCGATAAGGGGCTCGAGCCGGGCGACAAGATCGTCCTCGAGGGACTCCGGCAGGTTCACGAGGGTGACAAAGTCGAATACGAAGACCGTCCCTCAGAGCAGGTAGCGTCGCATTTAAAGTACCACGCCGAATAGGAGTCGAAACGGGTACGGGCACGGGGCGCCGTCTGATCCCTCAAAAGCATGTTCTCAAAATTCCTCCAAAGACCTGCGCTGGCGATGGTGATTTCGATCATCATCCTCTTCCTGGGGGGATTGTCGATTACGACACTGCCTATTTCGCAGTTCCCCAACGTCGCGCCCCCGAGCGTCTCTGTCACGCTCGCTTATCCGGGCGCTAGCGCCAACGTTCTCGTCGATTCGGTGCTCGTGATCCTGGAGCAGGCCATCAACGGCGTGCCCGACATGCGATACATGGCTTCGGCGGCTACCAGTGCCGGCGAAGCCACGATCATGATCATCTTCGAGCCAGGCACAGATCCAAACGTGGCGGTACTGAACGTACAGAACCGCATTCAGACCGTGAAGCAGCGGCTCCCTCCTCTCGTCGAGTTGGAAGGCATCGTCGTCATGCAGATGATGACGAGCATGTTGATGTACGTGAACATCTACAGCACTGAGGAGAGTCACGATCAGAACTTCCTCTACAACTTCGCCTATGTAAACATCGTTCCTGAAGTCAAGCGCGTGCGCGGCATCGGCAGCGCCAATATTCTCGGCAGCCGCGCGTACGCCATGCGGGTCTGGCTGAATCTGGACCGCATGCGGGCCTACAATATAGGCGCCGAAGACGTCATGGACATGATCAGTAAACAGAGCATGATAGGTTCGCCTGGCCGACTAGGCCAGGCGACCGGACGTACGTCCCAAACCGTCGAATACGTGCTCACCTGGGTCGGCCGTTACAACAAGCCGGAACAGTACGAAAACATCATTCTGAAGGCCAACCCCGACGGTGAGGTGCTGCGGCTCAAGGATGTCGCCGAGATCGACATGGGGCCGTCGTACTACAACATTTACTCGGATATCGACGGCCATCCTTCCGCCGCGATCGTCCTCAAGCAACTTCCCGGCACCAACGCAGCGGTCGTCATCGAGCAAGTCAAGGAAAAGCTGGAGGAGATCAAGGAAACCTCCTTCCCCGCGGGCATGACCTATGAGGTCAGCTACGACGTTTCCAGCTTCTTAGACGCCTCGATCGAGCAGGTGCTGCACACCTTGTTCGAAGCTTTCGTGCTGGTCTCCCTGGTAGTCTTTCTGTTCCTCGGCGATCTTCGATCGACGCTGATTCCTACGTTGGCCGTTCCCGTCTCTCTGATCGGGACCTTTTTCTTCCTGCAACTATTTGGCATGTCGATCAACCTGATTACGCTGTTCGCACTCGTGCTGGCGATCGGCGTCGTGGTCGACGACGCGATCGTCGTGGTGGAGGCCGTACACGCCAAGATGCACGAAAAGCACCTCTCGCCTTATCGAGCGACCAGAGAGGTCATTAACGAAATCAGCGGCGCGATCATTGCTATTACTCTGGTGATGACCGCCGTGTTCGTACCCGTCACCTTCATGACCGGGCCTGTGGGCACGTTCTACCGGCAGTTCGGCATCACGATGGCGACGTCCATCATCCTTTCCGGTGTCGTCGCGCTGACGCTGACGCCCGTGCTGTGTGCGATGATCCTGAAGCCACACACGGGCCATAAGCGGCGTACGCCGCTGGCGATTTTCTTGCGCCTCTTTGACCGCGGCGTGGAGAAGGTTACGGGCGGCTACACGGCGTTCTTGGGGCCCGTCGTTACGCGACGGCTGCTCACGATGCTGGTCATCGGGGGCTTCGGCGTCGGTATCTTCATGGTGAATACCATCTTGCCGACCGGCTTTATTCCGCTGGAAGACCAAGGCATGATTTATGGGATCATCCAGACGCCTCCGGGCTCGACGATCGAGTACACCAATTCCAAATCGCACGAACTGCAAGATATTGCCAAGAAGGTCGACGGCGTCCATTCGGTGTCGTGTTTGGCCGGCTACGAGGTGCTTACCGAAGGTCGCGGCTCGAACGCAGGCACCTGTCTCATTAATTTGAAGCCTTGGCACGAGCGCAAGATGACCTCGAAGGAGATCATCTCGGTGCTCGAGCACGAAGGCCGGAAGATCGCCAACATCAAGCTCGAATTCTTCGAACCGCCGGCCGTGCCAGGCTTCGGCGCTGCGGGTGGCTTTTCCACTCGTGTGTTGGACAAGACCAACACCATGAACTACAAGCGGCTCGGCGAGGTCACCGAAAAATTCTTGGCCGAACTAGGCAAGCGCAAAGAGGTGAGGGGTCTGTTCACCTTCTTTGCCAGCAACTATCCACAGTATGAAATCATCATCAACAATGACGTGGCCATGCAGAAGGGAGTGACCATCTTCAAGGCGATGGATACCCTCTCCACCGTCGTGGGTAGCACGTGGGGACAAGGCTTCATTCTCTTCAACCAATTCTACAAGGTCTTCGTGCAGGCTAAGCCCGAATTCCGCCGCTTCCCCGACGACTTCGAGAATATGTTCGTCAAAAACGACAAGGGGGAAATGGTCCCGTACACCTCGTTCATGACGCTCAAGAAGCAACAGGGCATGAACGAAATCAATCGCTACAACTTGTATCCGTCTGCCCCCATTCAAGGCGCGCCGGCCCCCGGTTTCAGCAGCGGCCAGGCGATCGCGGCCATCCGCGAAGTCGCCGCCGAGACCCTACCGCCGGGCTTCGACCTGGGGTGGGAAGGACTCTCCTTTGACGAAGCGAAAAAAGGCAACACGGCCGTCTACATTTTCTTGGTCGTGGTGATCTTCGTCTACCTGGTGTTGGTCGGACAGTACGAAAGCTTCATTCTGCCCCTGGCCGTGATCATGTCGCTGCCCGTGGGGATTTTTGGCTCGTTCTTGTTCCTGCAAGCGATGGGCTTGGCTAACGACGTCTATGCCCAGATTGGTCTGGTCATGCTCGTTGGGCTATTGGGCAAGAACGCGATTCTCATCGTGGAGTTCGCCGTACAACGGCATCACGAGGGTGTGTCGATCAAGGACGCCGCCATCGAAGGTGGGAAGTTGCGATTCCGGCCGATCTTGATGACTTCCTTTGCCTTCATTGCCGGTTTGATTCCGCTGGTTCGTGCTACTGGTCCCGGCGCCATCGGCAACCGTACCATTGGCACGACCGCCGTTGGTGGTATGCTGCTTGGCACAGTCATCGGCGTATTGCTCATCCCTGGTCTCTACTATCTGTTCGCCAAACTGTCGGGCGACCGCAAGCTTCTGCAGGATGAGACTGGCGAACCGCTGAGTGAGGTCCTTGAGCACTAAAGGGCCATTGGTTTCTGCCGGAATCATTTGCCCCCCCGGCACCGTTCGATCTCCAAGTCGACGTCAGCTCCCGGCGCTTACACGACGGCGCCTTGGACCCGCGGACGTCGCTACTAACCGGAACGAGATAGAAGCCAGCGCCTTCGCTTGGCGCAGCACCCTACGTGTGCTCTCCCGCCGCAACAGCCGCGCGACCGGTCGCTAGAAGCCGTGGTGGGATGTCCGCGGTTCGGGTAGCGCGCATTGCGGAATCACTTGCCCTCCGGCACGCTAGCGACGCATGCAGCCCCTCATTGACCTCCCATTCGCCGGAGTCGCACGGGCTAGCGGCCGTTTGCATGCATCTTTGTTTCGCCAAGTGTTAGCTTGTAGCGACTCTTCGCAATTCATCGCCGCCGTCCGACTTCAGTCGACGATGACATAGTCTGTCCACGCGCTGTCACGCGAGCAAGATGCTCGAATGCAACAGCTATGGTCGGAGAGGTGGCGTCATCTGGCGGAACGGATTTGGCCTCGCGCCCGATTGGTCGGGCAAGTGAGGTCAGAACCTGCTTCCTCATCCGACGTGGGCTCGGGGCGCGAAAACCGTACGGATCGCCGACACGCGCAAGCTCATCAAGGACGGCAAGGATGAAGGCCTTCGTGAGATTCTCCAATACGAATCGTGACAAGAGCGCTGTGGCGGCAGCGTTTCTATGCGGCATATTGCTGGCTGCGGCCGGCTGTGGAATTCCCAAATTACATCCACCACTCCCGGGACCTGAGGTACCACCCACGTTCAACGGATCGAATGATCCGGAGAATTCCGCGCAGGTGCCGATTGCTGAGTTCTTCAATGATCCACTGCTGATCAGTCTGGTCGATCAGGCATTGTGGGGCAACCAGGAACTGCGAATCCTCGCACAAGACATCGCGATCGCCCAGAACGAGGTATGGCGTCGGAGCGGTGCTTACCTTCCGTTCCTCACCTTCGGGGCAAACGCATCGTACGACAAGCTAAGCACGTTCACCCCCCTGGGCTCTGACCTGAGCCAGATCACAACCCCCGTCGGCGGCCCGTTTCCGAACCCGCTGCCTGATTTTCTTTTGGCGGGCGATATCACGTGGCAGATCGACGTCTGGAGACAGTTGCGCAACGCGCGGGACGCCCAATCGCTTCGCTATCTTGGCACCATCGACGGTCGGAACTACATCGTTACCCGCATGGTAGCGGAGATTGCCGAAAATTATTACCGTCTGATGGGGCTGGATAAGCAACTGGAAACCCTGGATGGCACCATCGCCTTGATGGAGCAAAGCCTGGCACTAGCCAAGGCACAAAAAGAAGGTGCTCGCGGGACCGAGCTAGGCGTCCAACGTTTCCTGGCCGAAGTTCGCAAAAACCAAAGCCAGAAGCTGATCGTGCGGCAGGAGATCATTCAGACGCAGAACAGAATCAACTTCCTCTGCGGTCGTTACCCACAGCTTGTCGAACGTATATCGGCTCGTTTCCTCGAGTTGCAGCTACAAGCGTTGCGTGTTGGTGTTCCCTCGCAGTTGCTCCTCAATCGACCAGACATCCGCGAGGCGGAGCGTAACTTGCAAGCGGCCGGGATCGACATCCGAGTCGCCCGCGCCAGCTTCTTCCCGAAAGTCATCATCACTTCCGGCGTAGGCTACGAGGCCTTTCAGCCACAGTTCTTGTTCTACACTCCCGAGTCTTTGATCTATAGCGTCGCGGGCGGGCTGGTCGCTCCGGTCGTCAACAGAAGGGCGATCCAGGCCGAGTTTTTGAACGCGAACGCTCGGCAGTTGCAGGCCCTGTACGAATACCAGCGGACGGTTCTGAACGCCTTTACCGAAGTGGTCAATCGCGTGTCAAAGGTGCAGAATTACAGCCAGAGCATCGAACTGAAATTCCAGCAGTTGGCGTCCCTCGAATCGGCAGTTGACGTCGCCAACAAGCTCTTCCAGAACGCGCGTATCGAATACCTCGATGTGTTGACCGCCCTGCGTGACCGCAACGACGCAAGAATCGTCTTGATCGAGACGAAGCAGGAACAGCTTTCGGCCATCGTGAACGCCTATCAAGCCTTGGGTGGCGGTTGGCGGTATGTGGGCGGACCGATCCAACTGCCGCCTCCTGGTTTCCAAGGGCCGCTGCCCCCGCCGCTTGCCCCGCCCCTTGCCCCTCCGGCAAGACCTGCCGAAGAGATTGCCCCGCCGCAACCGGGCCCGGTGGTGGGACCAGCGCAAGGCGGACCTGCCATGCAGGCCCCTGGAAAGAACGAGCCCGTGATTCAAGGCCCCGTGCAAGGCGGCCCGAGCCCGATGCCTCCGCCCGATGGTGCTAAAGGACCGCGGCGGCAAGGCCCTATGGTACAGCCGTTGCCTCCGCCGTCGGCTGTTGGCCGTGGAGCAAGCTCACCGCAAAACCCTCGCGCCGGGTAGTCAGCGCCGGTCGAAATTGACGCTGTAGCCGGAACTACGAATGGCAGGCGTGACCGCACCCTTCGGGCCGGCGGTAAGCAGTCTCGACAGCCGCCGCAAGCTGATGGATATCAAGGGGCTTCGAAATGAAGTCGTCCATACCGGCTGACTTACAGCGATCGCGATCTTCGCTGAGCGCATGTGCCGTGAGCGCGATGATCGGCACGTCCTTGCCAGCAGGCAGGGCGCGAATCGCAGCGGTCGCTTGAAAGCCGTCCATGATGGGCATTTGCAAGTCCATCAATATGACGTCGAAGTGCGACTGCGACACCAAGTTGACGGCCTGGCGCCCGTCTTCAGCGATCTCGACCTTATGCCCGCGCCGCGTCAGCGCGCGGCGAACGATTTCCTGGTTGGTTCGCGTATCTTCGGCCACCAGAACGTGCAATTGCGCACCTGGGGAATCGGGCGCCGAACCAGCCGCCGCTTGCGTGGCTCCCATACCAATCGGTACCGCCTTCTGAGCCGATCGTGTGATCGCGTAAGCAAGCGGCACCACCACGGCGAATTCGCTGCCACTTTGCGGCGTACTGCTGAGCGAGATTTGCCCTCCCATCGCGGCCACCAGTTCCTTGACGATTGCCAGGCCCAGTCCCGTTCCTCCGTGGCGGCGCGTCGTAGAGGCATCGACTTGCGTAAAGGGCGCAAAAATCCGTTCCTGGTCGGCCTGCGAGATGCCTATACCCGTGTCGCGAATCGCGAACCTGAGGGAAGCTTCTTGCGCGGTCGTCGAATCGACCGTAACGGTCAGCGTTATCGATCCTTGGTCCGTGAATTTCAACGCGTTAGAGAGCAGATTGTCGAGCACCTGACGCAGGCGCAACGGATCGCCCAGGAAACGAGCAGAAGTGTCCGGCGAAACTGCCGTCACGAACGTGAGTCCCTTTTGCTCGGCCCGGTAATGCGCGGAGGGGATCAACTCGGAGAGCATTTCGTGCAACGAGAAAGAGGTCCTTTCCAGGACGAATTTTCCGGACTCGAGTTTCGCCAGGTCCAAGAGCTCGTTCAGCAACTCCAGCAGGACGGCGGCGTTCGACTTCACGGCCTCCAGGTATTCACGCATGGCGGGCGCAGGGGAATCAGTGAGCGCCAAGTCAGTCATGCCGATAATGGCGTTCATCGGAGTCCGCAACTCGTGGCTGACGTTTGCCAGGAACTCGCTCTTGGCGCGGTTGGCGCGCTCGGCGGCCAGGCGGGCTGCGTGCTCCTGCGCCAAGGTCACGCGTTGTGCGGCCTGCTGCTCGACCTGTCGCGACATCCGATACAAATCGACAAATACCGCCACCTTGGTCTGCAGAATCTCGGGGACGACGGGCGTCAGAATGAAGTCCACTGCGCCCAGCGAATACCCGCGCGCCGCGAAGGCGTCGTCGGGAAACGCCGTAATGAAGATGATCGGCGTGTGCTCACAGCGAGGATGCTGCCGAATCAGTGCCGCCGTCTCGAATCCATCCATGCCGGGCATGTTGACGTCCAGCAGGATGACGGCGAAGTTCTCCGTCAGCAAAAGCCGCAGCGCTTCGGGGCCGGAGTGGGCAGACAAGACCGTCTGCCCTAGCTCCTCCAACACCGCCTGCAAGGCCAGCAGTTTGTCCGGCTTATCGTCGACAACCAGGATTTTGACTTTTTCGAGTTCGGCCATCATCACACGGTTAGCCAGGCGCTCAGCACCGCGAGCATCTGATCAGGGTCGACCGGCTTCGACAAATAGTCCCAAGCGCCGGCCTCGATGCACTTCTCCCGATCGCCTTTCATCGCCTTGGCGGTAACGGCGATGATCGGCAGGTTTTTGAAACGTTCGTCACGGCGAATCGCGCACATCGTATCAATCCCGTCCATTTCCGGCATCATGATGTCCATCAGCACGGCATCCACGGCCGCGGCGGCTTGCAAAAGGTTGATGGCGTCGCGCCCCGTCTCGGCTGACACGGTGATAACGTCTTGTCGTTCCAAGATGCTGGTGAGCGCAAAGATATTGCGAATGTCGTCGTCTACGATCAACACGCGCTTGCCGGCCAGCACGCGCGCTGGCGCGTGCAGTTCGCCGATCGCGCGCTGTGCGCGCTCGGGAAGTTTGGCCACCGGGCAGCACAATGCGAGCGACACCTGGTCAACGAGCGTCTGCGGTGACTCGATCCATGACATGCCCAGTTCCTGGCCCACGTGCCGCCAACGCTGTGCCTCGTCCGAGCCGAACGCGCCCCCGGGGTATAAAAAGAGCCGGCGCGGACGCGACAGAGACTCTCTCGCCAACCTTCCAGCAAGCTCCGCAAGCGTCGGCTCGCCAATATCCGACGTCAGGACCACCGCGTCGATATTGCCATTCGCAACCGCCGCCAGAGCCTCGTCGGCGTTCGAAACCGTGATGACTTTCAGCGGCAGATCCGCGAGGGCTGCTGCGATCTCGGCGTGCGAAGCGCCCTGGGGGTGGATAATGAGCAGCGTACGCTGTTCGGCGTCAACGAATGCCCGCACGTCGCCGAGGAAGCTCTCCAGCTCTTGGGCCGTATGAATCGGTTTCGGCAAGATTCCCTGGGCACCAAGTGCGATGCCCTCCAACAACCGGTCGGGATCCGTGGTCGAAACCAGGTACACGGGCAGATGACGCAGCGACAGGTCGCCTTTGAGTCTGCGGAGCACCCGCCAGCCGTCAATGTCGGGCAGTGAAATATCGAGCAGAATGGCCTGCGGTTGGTATTGCTGAGCGAGCGCTAGCCCCGCCGCGCCTGACGGCGTCAAGATTCCCTTGAAATCCACATGGTGGCCGGTTTCACGGACAAAGCGGGCGAAATCCACGTCGTTGTCAATGATCAAGATGCCTCGGTCGCTCGCGGAGAGAGAGCCGCGATCGTCGTCCTCTTTCTTATCTGCCGCAACGGTCAGCCCGGAATTAATACTGACTGGTGTCGGCGACGGTTCGACAGCACGTCGAACGACTTGCCGCCGTACGACCTTGGGCGGCGTGAAGCTCTGGGGCAGATAAAGCGTGAACGTACTGCCAAACCCCGGCGTGCTGACCAACCCAATCTCGCCCCCCAGCAGTCGGGCGATTTCGCGGCTGATGGCCAATCCCAGACCGGTGCCGCCGTATTTGCGACTCGTGCTGCCGTCGGCTTGTTGGAATGCCTCGAAGATGATGGGCTGCTTTTCTTCGGGAATGCCGATGCCGGTATCGTTGACGGAAAACGCGAGCACGGACGGCGCCGCGTTCAAGCTTTCGTTGTCGGCGTTCCAGCCACCGTGCGCGGTGGATACGCGCAGGTCAACGCGTCCCTGATGCGTGAACTTGAAGGCATTGGAAAGCAGGTTTTTGATGATTTGCTGTAGCCGCGTGCTATCGGTTGTCAGCGTGCGCGGCAAGGCGGGATCGATTTCGACCGCAAAGTCTACACCCTTCGCCTCGGCCACGTGTCGGAACGTACGTTCCACGTAGCTGTGGATATCGGAGAAGCGCAGCTCGCCGACGTCGAGCACCACGGTACCCGACTCGATCTTCGACAGGTCGAGAATGTCGTTGATCAGCATCAGCAGATCGTTGCCGGACGAGTGAATGGTCTTGGCATATTCCGTTTGCTTGAAACTGAGATTGCCGTCGGGATTCTTCGATAACTGATCCGACAGGATCAACAGGCTGTTAAGCGGGGTGCGCAGCTCGTGCGACATGTTGGCGAGAAATTCCGACTTGTACTTCGACGTCAGGGCCAGCTGCTCGGCCTTTTCTTCGAGCGCCTGACGCGCTTGCTCGACCTCCTGGTTCTTTTGCTCGACCTCGACGTTTTGATGAGCCAGCAGTCGTGCCTTCTCCTGAAGTTCTTCGTTGGTTTGCTGTAGCTCTTGCTGCCGGCTTTGCAGTTCCATGGCCAGCGATTGCGATTGCTTCAGCAGATCCTCGGTACGCATATTGGCTTCGATCGTGTTGAGCACGATGCCGATGCTTTCGGTCAACTGGTCGAGGAATGCCTGGTGCGTGGCGCTGAACCGCTCGAACGAGGCCAGCTCGAGGACGGCCTTGACTTGGCCTTCGAACACGACCGGCAGAACGATAATGTTCACCGGCGCGGCACTTCCCAGTCCCGAGGAGATGCGCACGTAATCAGGCGGTACGTTGGCCAGCAGGATCTTACGTTTTTCCAGCGCGCATTGGCCGACGAGTCCCTGTCCGAGTTCCAGCGTGCGTCCAACTTCTTCGGGACGTTCGTAGGCGTAGCTGGCCAGCAATTTTAACGAGGCCTTTTCGCCGACATTGTCATAGATATAAAAGACCGCGTGCTGGGCCGTGACCACCGGCGCCAGTTCGGAGAGGATCAACCGTCCCACGGTGAGCATGTCTTTCTGGCCTTGCAGCATGCGGCTGAACTTGGCCAGGTTGGTCTTTAGCCAGTCTTGTTCGGCATTCTTGAGAGTCGTGTCCTTGAGGTTGACGATCATCTCGTTGATGTTGTCCTTGAGCGCCGCCACTTCCCCCTGCGCTTCGACTTTAATCGACTGCGTTAGATCGCCCTTGGTCACGGCCGTCGCTACTTCGGCGATGGCGCGCACCTGGGTCGTCAGATTCTCGGCCAACTGGTTGACGTTATCGGTGAGGTCCTTCCATGTGCCGGCCGCACCGGGCACGCTCGCCTGGCCGCCTAACTTCCCTTCCACGCCCACTTCACGGGCCACGCCCGTCACCTGATCGGCGAACGTGGCCAAGGTTTCGATCATGCCGTTGATCGTGTCGGCCAGCGCCGCGATTTCCCCCTTCGCCTCGACGGTCAGTTTTTGCAACAAGTCGCCGTTGGCCACGGCCGTCACGACGCGCGCGATGCCGCGCACCTGGCTCGTCAGGTTGCCGGCCATGAAATTCACATTATCGGTAAGGTCTTTCCAAGTGCCCGACACGCCTTTCACGTCGGCCTGTCCGCCCAGTTTGCCTTCGGTGCCCACTTCGCGCGCCACGCGTGTCACTTCCGACGCGAACGAGCGAAGCTGGTCGACCATCGTATTGATCGTGTTCTTCAGCTCGAGGATTTCGCCGCGCACATCGACCGTAATTTTCTTCGACAAGTCGCCCGTCGCCACGGCCGTCGTGACCTCGGCGATATTGCGCACCTGGCCGGTGAGATTTCCGGCCATCGAATTCACGCTGTCGGTCAGGTCGCGCCAGGTTCCTTCCACGCCGCGGACGTCAGCCTGGCCGCCCAGCTTTCCCTCGGTGCCGACTTCGCGGGCCACGCGCGTCACTTCGGCGGCGAAGGAACGCAGTTGATCAACCATCGTGTTGATCGTGTTCTTCAACTCCGAGATTTCACCGCGCACATCGACCGTGATCTTCTTCGACAAGTCACCGCGGGCGACAGCCGTGGTCACGTCGGCGATGTTGCGCACCTGGCCCGTGAGGTTACTGGCCATGAAATTGACGCTGTCGGTGAGGTCCTTCCAGGTACCTGCGACCCCCTTCACGTCGGCCTGACCGCCGAGCTTTCCTTCGGTACCGACTTCGCGCGAGACGCGGGTCACCTCGGCGGCGAACGAACTGAGCTGATCGACCATGGTATTGATCGTGTTTTTCAGTTCGAGAATTTCTCCCTTCACGTCGACGGTGATCTTTTTCGAGAGGTCGCCGCTGGCCACGGCCTTGCTGACTTCGGCGATGTTGCGCACCTGGGCCGTGAGGTTGCCGGCCATGAAATTGACGCTATCGGTCAGGTCCTTCCAGGTTCCGGCCACGTCGCGGACGTCGGCCTGGCCGCCCAGCTTGCCTTCGGTGCCCACTTCCCGCGCGACGCGGCTGACTTCCGACGCGAAGGCGCGCAACTGATCGACCATCGTGTTGATCGTGTTTTTCAGCTCGAGGATCTCGCCGCGCACGTCGACTTCGATCTTCTTCGACAAGTCGCCCTTGGCGACGGCCGTGGTCACTTCGGCGATGTTGCGCACCTGCGTGGTCAGGTTACTGGCCATGAAATTCACGCTGTCGGTAAGATCCTTCCAGGTGCCGGCGACGCCTTTCACGTCGGCCTGGCCACCCAATTTGCCTTCCGTACCCACCTCGCGCGAAACGCGGGTCACTTCAGCGGCGAACGAGCTGAGCTGATCGACCATCGTATTGACGGTGTTCTTCAGCTCGAGGATTTCACCCTTCACGTCGACGGTGATTTGTTTCGAAAGGTCACCGTTGGCCACGGCCTTCGTGACGTGGGCGATATTGCGCACCTGGGCCGTGAGGTTGCTGGCCATGAAATTGACGCTATCAGTCAAGTCCTTCCACGTGCCCGCGACACCCTTTACGTCGGCCTGTCCACCCAGCTTGCCTTCGGTGCCAACTTCGCGGGCCACGCGGGTGACCTCGGCCGCGAATGAGCTCAGCTGATCGACCATGATATTCGTGGTGTTTTTCAGCTCGAGGATCTCGCCTTTCACGTCGACCGTGATCTTCTTCGAAAGGTCGCCGTTGGCGATCGCCGTGCTTACGGCTGCAATGTTGCGCACCTGGGCCGTCAGATTACTGGCCATGAAATTGACGCTGTCCGTCAGGTCCTTCCACGTACCTGACACACCCTCCACACGTGCTTGACCACCGAGCTTTCCTTCCGTGCCCACCTCGCGGGCCACGCGGGTCACTTCAGCGGCAAAGGAGCGGAGCTGATCGACCATCGTGTTGATGGTGTCTTTCAATTCGAGGAACTCGCCGCGCACGTCGACGGTGATCTTCTTCGACAGGTCGCCGTTGGCGACGGCGGTGGTCACGTCGGCAATGTTGCGCACCTGAGCCGTCAGGTTGCCGGCCATGGAATTGACGCTGTCGGTCAGGTCTTTCCAGATGCCGGCCACGCGTTTCACTTCGGCCTGGCCGCCGAGTTTTCCATCGGTTCCCACTTCGCGGGCGACGCGCGTCACTTCCGAGGCGAAAGAGCCGAGCTGCTCGACCATGCGATTCACGGTCTTGGCCGTGCGCAAGAATTCGCCTTCGACCGGCCGACCATCGATTTCCATGGCCATCGACTGCGACAGGTCACCACGGGCCACGGCGCCGATGACGCGCGCCATCTCGCTGGTGGGTCTGACAAGGTCGCCTACCAGGGTGTTAACCGATTCGATGGCCCCGGCCCAGGAGCCGGTGAGCCCTCCGAGCACAGCCCGATCCTTGATTTTTCCTTCCTTTCCTACGACCCGGCTGATGCGATCGAATTCGTTGTTCATCCCTTCCAACTGATCCATGACCTCGTTAAAGGTGTCGCCGACTTTGCCTCCCAGCCCCACCCATGTGCGCGGAAGGCGGACACTGAAATCGCCCCTCCGCAGGGCGGTAAGCGCCACGAGCAACGTTTGCAGATCGATCGGTTCCTGTCCCAGGCTTTTGGTGGATTCGGCCACTGCCATGGAGTCGATCCTTCCGGGTTGATGAACGACTTAGATTTCAACCTGCGAGGCCAAACTGCGAGCGCGAAAGCACCCTTCGAAAGTCACCTTGCAGCCGAAAAGTGGATGCATTTAGACCATCTTGGTCGTTCGGCGGTCGGCCACGACGAATACGTACGCTTCCTACGGCCCGATGTTCCGGTGGGGGACGATGTTGCAATCGACATGCCACATCGCCTGCCGGCAGAATTCCGATTCGCGAGGCACGGCGGGAACAATAGTTGCTCCTCCCGCGAGGGCTGCCGAAGGAAGCAGTTGTGTGGGTTTTCGACCCGGTTGTCGCATCTCTACCGACCGGATTGGCTTCCTTCCGCGCAGGGAGGGCCGTTCGCTTGTCGATCGCTTGGAAGTCCCAAACCAGGGAGCAAAAAAATGCTCGTACTCAGCAGAAAAGTCGGGGAACGGATCGTGATCGGACCCAACGTGACGATCACGGTGGTAGCCGTGCATGGAGAACGAGTAAAACTCGGCTTCGAAGCGCCGGGCAGTGTGCCCATTCATCGCCACGAGATTTATCAGCGCATTCAACTCGAGGAAGAAGCTGCCCATGCGGCAACTTCTCGAGCGGCCGATGCCTCGGTTTCCCTTGTTACGGCATTGCACCCCGAGTTCGCGTAAGGCAGTTTACTGACGTGCTCGGGCAAGGCCATAAATTCCGGCCGCAATAGCCTTGATCGTTCTCGGCACGATGGCCATGGCCGCCAAACGAAAAAAGTGGGTGCGACGTACAAACAGTTTCGACCTTCCCGCCTCCCGACACCTTCAATCAGGATGCCGAGTCGATCGCCAAAACGATGGCCCGCAAAGGCGTGAGTCCCAAGGGGCTGGGATCGGCCGTGCGAATGGTGCAGTACTTCATCAACCGATCAGGAAAGACGCTCTCAGCCAGCCGCAAAAAGGAATTGGAAAAGGCCAAGCGGCTGCTGCAAGAAAAAGCTGCCCAAGAGAAGGGTGACGACAAGCGGCGGGCCAAGCGCCGAACCACGAAGAAACCTCTCCAGAAGAAAAAGTAGTGCGGCAGCCTAAGACGGGGCTCCGGGTTGTGTTCGATGGAAGCGTCCTAGGGTTGCGGTCCTTTCGGATATAGCGAACGAAACTGCTATGAGCCGTGGAATGCGGGTCATGGACGTGACGGGCGTGCTATGAATTAGCAGCAGATTCTAGCTACGTCCTGCCAATAGACGGGAAATGTCCGCAACAACTGGATCATTTTCAGCCCTCAGCGGCAAGTTGCGAGCCGATTCGACGACTGTCATCCTGGCCGCCATTTGTGGCAATATGGCGCTCGCGTGCATCAAGCTACTGGCGGCCTCGGCCACCCATAGTTCGGCCATGCTGGCCGAAAGCATCCATTCTGGCATCGATATGGGGAACGGCCTGCTGTTGTTGTGGGGCCTGAAACAAAGCCAGCGACCGGCCAGCAGGATGCACCCCTTTGGCCATGGCCTGGAACTTTATTTCTGGACGTTCGTCGTGGCCGTGTTGGTTTTCGGTGTCGGGGGAGGGCTATCGCTGTATGAGGGAATACAACATCTGCTTCACCCCCGGCCGATGCAGCACGTCCTGTGGAATTATGCCGTTCTCGGATGCGGCTTTTTGTTCGAAGGATCGACACTCTATGTTGCCGTGCGCGAATTTGCGGCGACGAAAGGAGAACACACGGTCTGGGAGGCCATTCAACGAGCCAAGGATCCCTCGCTGTTCTCTGTATTGCTCGAAGATGCGGCTGCCGTATTGGGTTTAGTCATTGCCGCGACCTGTATCAGCCTCAGTTTGTTGTTCAATAACCCCTACTTCGACGGCGCCGCGTCGATCGTGATCGGATTGCTGTTGATGGCCGTTGCCTGGATCCTGGCCTACGAAAGCAGGAGCTTGCTGATTGGCGAAAGTGCTC
>DASZWQ010000168.1 GCA_035546535.1 Pirellulales bacterium
GCTTGAGCCCCTTCAGGATCTCGATCGCGTCCGGCACCGACGGCTCGTTGACGTCGATCTTCTGGAAGCGACGGACAAGCGCCCGGTCCTTCTCGAAGAACTGGCGGTATTCCTTGTAGGTCGTGGAGCCGATACAGCGGATCGTGCCGGAAGCCAGCGCCGGCTTCAGCAAGTTCGAGGCATCCATGGCGCCGCCCGACGTGGCGCCCGCACCGATCACGGTGTGGATTTCGTCGATGAACATGATGGCGCCGGGGAACTCCTCGATCTCCTTGATCACCTGCTTGAGGCGTTCCTCAAAATCGCCGCGGTAGCGGGTACCGGCGAGCAGCGTGCCCATGTCGAGCGAGAACACGGTCGACTTCTTGAGCACCTCCGGCACATTGCCTTCGACGATGCGCTTGGCCAGACCCTCCGCGATGGCGGTCTTGCCAACGCCAGGGTCACCAACCAGCAGCGGATTGTTCTTCTGTCGCCGGCAAAGAATCTGGATGGTGCGGCTGATCTCCGCGTCGCGGCCGATCAAGGGATCGATGCGGCCCTTCTTGGCCTTGTCGTTGAGATTGACGCAATAAGCTTCGAGAGCGTCCGCCTTCTTCTTGTTGTCGCCGCGCTCTTCGACGGTGGCCGCATCATCATCGACGCCGCGAACCGGACGCGCGTCGCCCATGCCGGCCCGCTTGGCGATGCCGTGGCTGATGTAGTTGACCGCGTCGTAGCGCGTCATGTCCTGCTCCTGCAGGAAGTACGCAGCATGGCTCTCGCGCTCGGCGAAGATCGCGACCAGCACGTTGGCGCCGGTCACTTCCTCGCGGCCCGACGACTGAACATGAATCACCGCGCGCTGAATGACGCGCTGGAACCCTGCCGTCGGCTTCGAGTCCTCGTCCGAGCCAGTCGCGAGGTTCGCGAGCTCAGTGTCGATGTACTCGATGAGATTGCGGCGAAGCATGTCGAGATCGACATTGCACGCACGCATGACCGCTGCGGCGTCCTGATCTTCGAGCAGGGCGAGCAGCAGATGTTCGAGCGTTGCGTATTCCTGATGGCGTTCGCTCGCCAGCGACAACGCCTGATGCAGGGCCTTTTCCAGACTGCGGGAGAATGACGGCACTTAGGACCTCACTTTTTCTCCATCACGCACTGTAGCGGATGTTGGTGCTTGCGTGCGAAATCCATCACCTGCGTCACCTTGGTTTCGGCGACTTCGTAAGTGTAGATCCCGCACTCCCCCACGCCATGCTGATGCACATGCAGCATGATATGGGTCGCCTCCTCCCGTCCCTTCTGGAAAAACTTCTCGAGCACGAGCACGACGAACTCCATGGGCGTGTAATCGTCGTTCAAAAGCAGAACGCGGTACAGCGCCGGCCGCTTCGTCTTCGGGCGCGTCTTGGTGGCGATTCCGGTACCGGAATCGTCGTCATCGAAGCTCGGAGGACGAATCGGGTTGCTCATGCGTAGTCGTCTGTTTGCCGTCCGCTCGGAATCCTGCCGAGAATCCGGCGGGTGTGCAATCCGCCGCCAATCAAATTTGTGATTGCCGATGGGACCGTGCGGGTTCGAAGGACCGTTGGAGGCGCGCGGTGAACGTTAATGTAGGTGTGCCCGCGGCAATTTGTAGTCGCTGAAAGCGAAAGGGCCCGGCGTGTTCCGCCGGGCCCTTTCGGGATCGTAGAAGCTGGATGGGAGGTCGGCTTACTTGCCGAACTTGCCATAGAGGGACTGGTAGGGCGCGGCGGCCGTCTTGGCCATATCGGCCACGATCTCGCCGAAACGCGTCACCTGCCCGATGTAGCCCTGGTAGGCCGTACGGACGTAGTCCTGCTGGACCGCCACGACGGCGTCCACGCTCTTGGCCGAAGCCATCTTCTCGAAGGCGGCAGTGCCGGCCTCAAAGCTGCGCTTGCCGTAGTCCGCCGCCTCGCTGGCGATGGTCTGGAAGCCCTTGGCGACGGCATCGGCGGCCTTCATGGCGACGTCCATGTTGTCCTTGCCGAAACCCTGCATTGAATCGAAGGCGTTGCTCATACGCGGTTGTCCTTGTCCCTGGGCGCCGGAAATCGGCGGTTTCCCTTGTGACAGGACATATGTGCACTGCAACATTTAATGTCAAATGAATTTGTGCAGCGCACAATAATCGTGGCGAAAAAGCCCGCGGACTGTGACCCAAATGCGCTTTACGGAAATGTAAGGGGCCTTCCATACTGTCGAAATTCGTGATGGCCGGCAGGGCGTAAGGGACGACGCCCGAAATGACAGTGTCGGCATTCTCGGTGAAGCCGCGTTTGCGGCACGGGGCATACCCCAGTCGAAGAATGCGCTGCGGCACGGTCTCAGCCGGTTTGTATTGAGTTCAGGCGGATACCGGCGCTGGGCACGCCGGTAAGGTGCGGAGCGAGTAGCTATGCTGAAGCGCAGAGGAGCGCTTCCGCGATTCAAGCGTGGTTTCCCGGTTCCGGGAATCAAGGCGCTGATAGTCGCGGTTGCCATGATTGTGGGATGGGGTGCGGTCAGCGCGCCCGCGATTGCTGCCGTCCCGAACTCCGCCATCGTCGTCGACGCCAAGACCGGCAAGGTGCTCTACGGATCCAACGTGGATGCGCAGCGCCACCCGGCCTCGCTCACCAAGATGATGACCCTTTACCTCCTGTTTGACGCGCTCGCGCAGGGCAGGACAAGCCTCGACGCCCGCATGCCGGTTTCGGCTTACGCCGCAGCGCAGGCGCCCTCGAAGCTTGGCATGAAGCCCGGCAGCTCGATCAGCGTCCGTGACGCAATCCTCGCCCTCGTGACCAAGTCGGCCAACGACGTGGCCGTAGTCATCGCCGAATACATCGGCGGCACCGAGAAGACATTCGCCCAGCGCATGACCAAACAGGCGCGCGCGCTCGGCATGACGAAGTC
>DASZWQ010000169.1 GCA_035546535.1 Pirellulales bacterium
CGGGGCGCCTGGAAGGCGAGATCGAGCTTCGCCACGTCGGCTTCCAGTATGGCAACCGCCCGGTGCTCCAGGACGTGCAGCTCGCGATTCGGCCGGGAGAGATGATCGGGCTGGTCGGTCCGAGCGGCTCGGGCAAGAGCACGCTGGTGAACCTGGTGTGCCGCTTCTACGACGTGAACGAGGGGGTGGTGCTGGTGGACGGCCAGGACATTCGCACGTTCGCCCTGGAAGAGTACCGCCGCCACATCGGCCTCGTTTTGCAGGAGCCCTTCCTGTTTTACGGCACGATCGCCGAAAACATCGCTTACGGGCGTCACGACGCCAGCCGCGCCGAGATTATCGCCGCCGCGCGTGCGGCCCGCGCGCACGAGTTCATCCTGCGGCTGCCCGACGGGTACGACTCGATCGTCGGCGAGCGCGGCCAGAAACTCTCGGGAGGCGAGCGACAGCGTATTTCGATCGCGCGGGCGCTGCTGATCGACCCGAAAATCCTGATCCTCGACGAGGCCACGTCGGCCGTCGACACCGAGACCGAGCGGGAGATCCAGCTCGCGCTCGACAACTTGATTCGCGGGCGCACGACCATCGCCATCGCCCACCGGCTGAGCACGCTGCGCCGCGCCGATCGCATCGTGGTGCTCGAGCACGGCAAGATCGTGGAGATCGGGCAGCACGACGACCTGCTTGCCCAGCAGGGGGCCTACGCCCGTCTGCACCGTGCCCAACTCGAACTGGCGGGCGAACTATGAGCGACCATTACGATTTGCCGTTCGACGCGCCGCAATCGCTCGCGCAAGGAACCTTCGACCTGGCGCAAGACGCCTGGGGGCAACTCGTCTTCACCGACGCGGAGGGACGGCGGCACGAAGGCGTCACGCCCGTGCGAGCCTTTCCCATCACCGATCCCACGCAATACGTGTCGATTTGCGACGCCCGCGGCGCCGAACTCGCCATTTGCGAAAATCTCGCAGAACTTCCCGCCGCGGTGCGCGGCCTGATCGAAGCCGACCTGGCACGCCGCGATTTTATTCCCGTCATCCAGCGCATCGTTCACATCACCTCCGGCCTGTCGCCCACGGAGTGGACGGTGGAGACCGACCGCGGCACGACGACTTTTCTTGTCGAAAGCGAGGAGAACGTGCGGCGTTTGGGACGGCAGCAAGCCACGATCACCGACACGCACCGGATGCGATACCTGATTCGCGACGTTCGCGCGCTCGACGGCGCAAGCCGCCGCTTGCTCGAGCGGTTTTTGTATTAGTTTGTCGCCTTTCGCGGAGCAAAGGATGACTCGGGGCTAAAAAGGGGTCAGAACTGCTCTGTAGAAAGGTAAGCAAAGAGTAGCGCTAGCATGTGTCTGCTAGCATTGGGGTGTCGGCAACTATCTATATGTGAGGACCAGCAAATCACCACAGCGCGTTCTGGAAGAAGCTTATGAGGTAGGCCGGCGGACGTTGCGCACTTACTCGCATCGATGCAGTCCCAAGAAGTTTACGCAGCCTCAGTTGTTCGCTTGTTTGGTGCTCAAGGAGTTTTTGCGGCTGGATTATCGTAAATTGCAGGCCTTTTTGATCGATTCGCCGACGATGGCCGAGGCAGTCGAATTGAGTGTCATTCCCCACTACACGACCTTCCAGAAAGCCGCCGTTCGCCTGTTGAAGTCCGGCCGCGCCGGGCGATTGTTGGACGTGACCATCGAGCGGGCCAGGAAAAAGGGCAAAATCAAGCGGCGTGTGAAATTGGCTTCGCTCGACGGCACGGGATTTGAGACGCGTCATATCAGCGCCTACTACGTAAAACGTCGCCAAAAGGGCCAGAAAAACGCGTTTCAGACGACGACTTACACCCGCTATCCGTATGCCGTGATCGCCTGCGACTGTGCCAGCCATATCATCTTGGCTGTGGTGCCCGGCCGCGGGCCGGGATCGGATATGCCCTACTTCCGGCCAGCGGTCCGCCAAACCGCTCACCGCGTGACGGTCGACACCCTTCTGGCCGATGCCGCTTTCGACAGCGAGGCAGCTCATGTTTACGCTCGTCAGGAACACCGCATGCGGACGATCATTCCGCCGATCCGCGGTCGGCCCACGGCCAAGCTGCCGAGGGGCCGCTGGCGGCGATGGATGGCGACGCGAT
>DASZWQ010000170.1 GCA_035546535.1 Pirellulales bacterium
GATCGCCGCCGCGAATTCCCGCAGCGCCATGAACGCCCCCAAAGCCGCGCGTGCGAAACCGTTTCCGGTCGAGATCACCGTCCTTCAGCGCCGCTGCAGTCTGTGCCGCGGGTATGATGATGTCAATAAAAGTGCATACCCCGCGCAAGTCCCCCAACGCGCTGTATCACGCCTTGGCAAGGTGGCGGGTGAGCGCGAACGAGCCTCATCGCATGTGGAAAATTCCGGCGCATGGATCGGCGCGTGTTCGGCCCAGCCCGATCGCCGACAGCGGCACTTCGGCAGATTCGCGAGGGCCACCAACTATGAAGCAAGCAAGGAAATATTGGATGATTTGGAACGAGTATAAACTGGCCCAAATACGTACATTCGAATTATTCTAATTCCTTTATACTGCACAATGACTTTTTATTCTTGCGCGGTAATACTCATTCACGTATAAGTCATTGATAGAACTATACTTTTGTATCGTTCTAAAGTGGTCGGGGGGCCGCAATGCAAGACAGATCGAGGCTCTGTTCTCGACGCCAGAATGGTCTCAGCCGCAACACGGTGGCCACGACGATCGCTCTCGTGCTTGGACTGATGGCGACAGCATCGCCGCGCGCCCAGCAGAGTTCGCCGCCGGCGCAACAGAGCACGCCGCCGGCGCCGCAGAGTGGTCCTCAGGCCGCTCCGTCCACGCCGCAAGCTGCGCCGTCGACACCGCAAGCGACCCAGCCTGCCCAACAGGGCACACCATCCGCCGCGCCGGCGCCATCGACCCCTGCACCGAGCGCTGGAACGCCAATGCCCGAGATTGTCGTCTCAGCGCCTAAGGCCAAGCGCGCCGCCGGCAGAAGCCGCCGCCACGCTGGAGCGCGCACGGCGACAACCGCAGCTCCGGCTGGCTCGTCCGTCGCGGCACAGGGCAGTGGCCCAGGCGGCAATGCCAATTCAACCGCGCCGCTCGAGCAGGCTGCAGCGTCGGATAAGACCGGCACCAAGCTAGCCGACCTGCCGCAGAGCGTCGTCGTCGTGCCGCGGTCGGTGGTCACCGAGCAGGGCGGCACCAATCTGAGCGATGCGGTTCGCGATATCAGCGGCATCAATATCGGCGGCACGTCGACCTACGGCTTCTTCGACCGCTTCACCATTCGCGGCATGGACGCCCGCATCTTCAGCGACCAGTTTCCCGATGGCGATCAGTCCAACGGCTTTCCGCACTCGATGAACGGCGTGCAACGCATCGAAGTGCTCAAGGGCCCGGGCTCGGCGCTGTTCGGCAGCAGCACGCCGGGCGGCAGCATCGACATCATCCATTTCATGCCGTCGGCGGTGCCGGGCTACGGCATCAGCCAGCAGATCGGCTCATTCGGCTCCTGGACCACGAGTGTCTTCGCCACCGGGCCGACCACGGTGCCGGGACTGGCTTACCGCGTCGACGGGTTGTTCCAGCATTCCGACGGTTTCCGCGATCTCAAGAGCGCGGATTACGAAGTCCGCCCGGTGCTGAGCTGGACTCACGACAACCACGTCACCACGTTTGCGCTCGATCTGCGCCACCTCGAACGCACGCCCGACAGCTACGGCATCGTCTATTTCAACGGTGCGGGCCTTGCCGGCACGCCGCTGACCGGCGTGCCGAGCACCGCCAAATATTCAACGCCATTCAGCAAGGGCAACCAGGATTTCGAGCGGCCGACACTGACGGATTCCTGGTGGATCGCGGACTATCTCACGATCAACAACCGCTTGTCGTACATGCACCGCGATGTCGACATCTTGCGCAACTCCGGCGGCGGAACGATTGCGCTGGTCGGCGGCTTCTGGCAGCAGCAGGCCCGGCAATTGCGCGAACAGACCGACCACGATCAGGATTTTACCTATCAGTTCGAACCGGTGTGGAAATTCCGCACCGGCGGCATCGGCCATACGCTGCTGACAGGGGCGCAGGTCGAATGGCAACGTATCGATGACAATAGGGCGACGGCCGACCTGCCGAACATCGCCAACATTTTCGCGCCGGTCATCCCCGAGACCTCGACGGCGGGGCTCACCTTCCTGCGCGATGCCAAGCACAGCGGCATGGTCGACGACCTGCAGGCGCTCTATCTCAGTACGTATGCTACCGACCAGATCGACGTCACCGATCAATGGAAGGTGCGGCTCGGCGTTCGGCAGGAGCACTGGTACGAGCAATTGACGCCGCTCGCCTTCGTTCCAGGCCGCATTGCGCCGAATGGCAGTCCGCTCGAGCCCGGAATGGTCGATACCGAAATCGATACGCCGACCAGCTGGAGCGTCGGCACGCTCTACAAAATTCTCCCGGGGGTGGCGCCTTTTGTCGGCGCGTCGAAAAGCTATCTGACAAACTTCAACTCGGAAGCGACCCAGACGGGTGTGGTCGCGCCTGAATCCGGGCTCGAATACGAAGCCGGCATCAAATTCTCGACGCCGGACGGACGCATCGTCTTTACGCCGGCGGCATTCGAAATTTTCCGCAACAACGTGTTCACCGAAAACACCACGACGAACACCATCGCGTTCAACGCCCAGACGTCTCGCGGCGTCGACGCCGATCTGCAAGTCACGGTCACGCCGGAGTGGAAGATTCTGGCCAATGCGATCGCCCAGAAGGCGGTGCTGACGGCGGTGCCGTTAACGCCGTCGCAGGTTGGGAACACGCCGGTTGGCGTGCCGCGATACATCTTCAATGTTTGGACGACCTACGATTTCGCCATCGCGGGCGTGCGCGGCTTCCGTGTCGGTGCCGGCCTGTCCTACAACAGCAAAACTTACGCCAGCACCGCCGATACCGCCTGGATCCCCGATTCAACCGTCATCGACGCGATGTTCGGCTATTACGGCGCGCACTGGGACGCCCAGGTCGGCGTGAAGAACATCACAAACGTCGAGTATTTCACGGTTGCCCAAAGCGCCGGCGGCTTTGTCGGCGATC
This sequence comes from Pirellulales bacterium, assembly GCA_035546535.1. Classification (NCBI taxonomy): domain Bacteria; kingdom Pseudomonadati; phylum Planctomycetota; class Planctomycetia; order Pirellulales; species Pirellulales bacterium. Next base: position 2,942 of record DASZWQ010000170.1, read on the forward strand.
CGCGCACCTTTTACGGCAAACTGAGCTGGCACTACTGACCGGGGGCATCGCCTGCCTTCGCCTGCCGCGCTGGAAATCCTCCGCTGATCCTGCTGTATGATGCCTCGTGCCCCGCGGCGCGGCGTAACTGCGTCGGTCATAAAGGGTAGGAGAGGCCGTGAGGCCATCCGCACGAGGGAAGGCCATGGATTTGCGCGCGCGCGTCGCGGGCGGCGCTTTTACTTTCGCGTCCTCGTTCGCCCTGGTCCTATTCGTTCTGGTCTTGGCGCTTCCGGCCGCGCGTGCCGACGAGGTCGCCGACTTCTATCGCGGCAAACAGGTGGACCTCGTGGTCGGGTTCGGACCCGGCGGCGGCTACGACATCTATGCCCGGCTCTTGGCCCGCCACATCGGCAAATATATTCCCGGCAACCCGAATGTCGTGGTGCAGAACATGCCGGGGGCCGGTAGCCTGCGAGCGGCGAATTACATTTACACGGTCGCCCCAAAGGATGGCTCGACCTTCGGGCTGTTCGCTCGCGACATGGCGCTGGTTGCGCTGCTCGGCGGCGATCGGAACGTGCAGTTCGATCCGAAGAAGTTCAGCTGGCTTGGCTCGTCGTCGAGCTACGCCAACGACGCCTATGTGCTGATGCTGCGCAAAGATGCGCCGGTCAAATCGATCGCCGACGCGCGCCGGCCGGGCGGCCCGCCGATGGTCTTGGGCGGCACCGCGGAAGGCTCGACCAGCGACGACATCCCGATCCTGCTGCGCGAACTGCTCGGCCTGCATATCAAACTGATTGCCGGCTATCGCGACAGCGGCGTGCTGTTTCTCGCCATCGATCAGAACGAAGTCGAGGGCCGCACCGTCGGCCTGTCGTCGGTGCGCTCGGCACACGCGCAGTGGCTCGCGCCCAACAGCGACATGCGGGTGCTGCTGCAATTCGGACGCGCCACGCGGCTGCCGGATCTTGCCGACGTGCCGACGGCACGCGAACTTGCCCCTGATGCGCGCTCGCGCGCCCTGATCGAACTCGCGGAATTGCCGTATCTCTTGTCGCGGCCGTTCGCGGCGCCGCCCGGCGTGCCGCCGGCGCGCGCCAAGGCGCTGGAGTCGGCCTTCGTTGCCGTCCACAAGGACCCGGACTATCTGGCCGATGCCGCGAAGCTCAAGGTCGATGTCAGCCCGGTCGGTGGCGATGCGGCGCGGCAGGCGATCGCCCGCTTGGCGGCGACTCCGCCTGCCTTGCGGGACGCGCTGAAGAAGCTATTGGCGAAGAAGCAATAGGCTAAGGTTTCTTCGTTGCGCTGTCGACGAAACCGGCGACGGCGTCAACCACTGCCGGCGCCAAAGGCAATCGCGGATCGGCATAAGTTGCCCCGTTCGCGCGCCGGTCATCGGACGTGACGGTTTTCAGCACGTGATTCGTGTTGTCGAGCAGCACAAGCTTGGCGGACGGCGCGGCCAGCTTGAGGTATGTCCCGCTTGCCCTGAAGAATCAGCACCCGTTTCTTAACTGCCGCGATCAGTTTCGCCGGATCGTAGGAGAAAACGCTGATGCGATCCAGGATTCGATGTCGGTAACGTAGTCGTCAATAGTGACCACGTTACCATCGGCCACCGCGGCGCGGCTGCCGAACATGCCGCGTTTGTCGACGCGGTCGGTCGGGCCGGAGCCGGGGATGATCAGCATCATCGGGCCGCCGCCCGCGGTGGCCGTGAGCATTGTGCCGCCACAAGGTGACAGCACAACCTGTTCGCTGTTATGTCGTGCCAGCGTCGGCCAGGTTCAATTGGACTGCAATGCAGGCTGTTCTGCTAGACTATTGAGAGAGAACAAATCCGCTCGCCGGAACAGTACGTGGAGATCAACCCATGCATGACACGCCCGATATGGTCCACTGGCATGAGCCCAAAGCGGGCGAGAACGCGGGCTTTGGCAAATTCCTACGCCAGCCGCTGCCTTATGACCGCTTCATGGAGGCCGAAGGCGTGCCGTGCTACCGCGGCATTGGCGTACGCAAGGTGCAGGATCTGCCGCTGGTGCCGTGGAAGCGGCTCGGCGGCCGCGGCTCCTTCATCCAGCTTTTCGGCACCGAGGGCCTGTGGGGCATGTACGTGGTCGAAGTGCCGGGCGCCGGCGCTCTCAATGTCGAGCGGCACCTTTACGAGAAAGTCGTGCTCGTGGTCGAAGGCCGCGGCACCACCGAAGTCTGGCAGGAAGGGCAGAGGAAGCGCCATGTGTTCGAGTGGCAGAAGGGCTCGTTGTTCGCCGTTCCGCTCAACGCCTATCATCGCATCATCAATGCCGGCAGTGCGCCGGCGCTGCTGTTGTGCGGCACGACGGCGCCGAACGTCATGAACGTGCTCGACAACCTCGATTTCGTGTTCGAGTGTCCGTACACATTCAGCGAGCGGTTTTCCGGCGCTGAGGATTTCTTCAAGCCGAAGGACGATCTCGAACCTGATCCGATCCGCGGGCTTGCCATGCGGCGCACCAATCTTATCCCCGACATCGTCAATTGCGACCTGCCGCTTGATAATCGCCGCTCGCCCGGTTACCGCCGGGTCGAGCCGGCCATGGCGCGCAACCGCTTCTATCTGTGGATCGGCCAGCATGAGACCGGCCGCTATTCCAAGGCGCACAAGCACGCCTCCGCGGCAGTTCTCGTTTGCGTCAAGGGCAAGGGCTACACCTATACATGGCCCGAGGCGCTCGGCACCACGCCGTGGCAGAACGGCAAGGCCGAGTTCATCAAGCGCCAGGATTACGAGCCGGTCGGGCTCGTGTCCGCCGCGCCGATGAGCGGCGACTGGTATCACCAGCATTTCGGCATCGGCAAAGAGGGCCTGCGCATCTCCGCCTGGCATGGTCCGAACAATCAGCGCGCGCGCAAGCCTGGCGTGCCGGGCGAGCAGCTTATGGATTACGGCGCCATCGAACTCAGTAAGGGTGGCAGCGCCATCGGATATCACCAGGAAGACCCGGCGATCCGCAAGGAGTTCGAAGAAACGCTGGCGCGTGAAGGCTTACCGAGCCGCATGAAGCAGGAATTTTACGAACGCCCGCCGACCGAGGGGGAAGTTGTGATGGGTGATGTGATGTGATGTGAGAAGAGGGCGAATGGCGAATAGGGAGTAGCGAATGGCGAAAGGGATTAGTAGTCAAGCTATTCGCACTCGCCACTCGCCACTCGCTATTCGCACCTGCCATTGTGACCACTCTCAGAAAGTCCTCACAAAATGCCCTTCCAAGATTTCCGCCAGTTTCTCGACGTGCTGCGGCAGCACGGCGAGTTGATCGATGTCAACCGGCGCATCGAGCTCAACGATGTCGGCAAGGCAATGAAGCAGAGCTATGTGCGCAACGGCCCGGCGATCATGTTCAACAACAACGGCACCGACTACCCGCTTGTCGCCGGCGTCTATTCGAATCGTGAGAAGGCGCTGCTCGCGTTCGAGGCCGAGGAAGACACCATCCTCGACAAGGTCATGCACGGGCTGGACAACCCGATCCCGCCCGTCGTGACCAAAACTGGCGCGCCATGCCACGAAGAGATCATCGAGGGCG
>DASZWQ010000171.1 GCA_035546535.1 Pirellulales bacterium
AAGCCCTCGTGGCTTTTTTCAACCTCGCCAAGTGCGAAGCAAAGCTTCGCACGGCTCGCAAAATAACGACTTACGTCGACATTTTGCCATCGCATCCCTGCGATGTCGCAGCCCGTTGAGTTCTTCAACAGGCTGCTAGGCGGCCACTGCCGCAGCGTCGGCCAAGCTATCCGCTGACTCGAAGCGTACCCCTTGCGAAGAGTCCCGGCGCGGCCAAGACCCTTGCAAATAAACAACTTGCAATCGGACGAGCGAGGGGGGTTGAAGTTCGGCGAGGCCGAGGCTGCCGCCGCCCCCCCACCCATTTGGTTTAAATTTTTGAGAAAAAATCAAATCTATTTAGTCAGGATATTCGTATTTCCCGCTAGAATGCGGTTGTTCGTGTGATTCCAGGGCAGATTTCATTAAGGCATCTACGGACGGGGGCGCTAATGTCTAGCAACTTGAATTGTTCGGCCCGGGGCACGTTCCATCGTTCCCTTTGTAAGGTCAGCGCTCTTTTTGGCGCATTCTGTGTCGTTGCTCTTGGCACTTCTGCCGCGCAAGCCACGATCCTGACGGTTCCGAATACGGTCTTTGCCGTTGGTTCGCCGTCGCCGACCGGTGGCACGATCGTCGCCAGCCAATCGCAGCCCTTCGCGACGTTGGATTACTCAGGCACGTTGATTTCCACGGTGGTGGCCGGCGACCCGAGCAATGCCTTGGGCGGCTTGGACTTTCTCTACCAGATCGTGAGCGATGTCACGAGCCCCGAGAATATCGAGCGCATTACGATCAATCGCTACACCGGCTACACCGTGAATGGTAGTTTCCAGACTCCTAATCCCGGGACGATCGCACCGAACACTTTAGACCGGCTAGTGAATGACGTCATCGGGGCGTCATTCAACAACCTGTTGGGTGGTCCGGGTTCATTGCCCGCCGGCAGCACCAGCTCGGTGATCGTGCTGCAAACGAACGCGCCAAGTTTTCAGTCAACGTTTGCATCCCTCATCAACGGCCTGACGACCCAAGTCAACAGCTATGCTCCGGCGGGTCAGCCGATTCCGGAGCCAGCCACGATGGTGTTGGCGGCAATCGGCGTCGGCACTCTGGCGCTCGTGGCTCGTCGCAAGCAATCGAAGGCCTAGTTCGTATCTGTGCCGTTATGACCGCGGAAATCGGCTTCTCCGCGGTCGGCGGCCATTACGAGCAACCGTCCTCTGGCGACCGCGCTCTCGCAACAGTTCACGGGCTCTGCCCGCGGCGCTAATTTGGCTTGCCCGGCGGTCGGGGTGCCGCGATCCATGCAATAGCGTTCGACGCTAATGCACGCTGGATGTCTATTTTGCGTCCCGGCGGTGCAAGACTTTTCGCTGCCGTGCGAATAGCATGGCGTCCAGAGACCGCTCTTGGTTCGACGCACAAGCCATCTGTTGGTTTGGCGCAGCCATGGTGGCCCCGCTCACCACCGAGGAGGATCTCGGCCATGCGCCACCTCTGTATTCTCTCCGCGTCTTTCCGCGCACAGCGTAACGCCGTCTTGCGAACCGCTTCCGCGGCCTTGGCGATCGTGCTGGTCGCGGCCTGCGCCACGGCGATTCGTGCCGCCGACGACTATTCCCCGGACGTGCAAAAACGCATCACGGCCGTCGAACAAGGATTGATCCCCGCAGTGCGGATCAAGGGACGCAGTCAGACTACCAAGATCTGCGATCGCATGACGCGCGATCATGTGCCGGCTGTCAGCGTGGCGGTGATCAACGGCGGCCGGATCGAATGGGCGAAAGCCTACGGGCTGGCCGACGCCGTCGAGGGCACGCCCGCCACGGTCGATACGCTCTTTCAGGCCGCATCGATGAGCAAGCCCATCACGGCCTTGGCAGCGCTCAAGCTGGTGGAGCAGGGCAAGCTCGAACTGGACGAGAACGTCAATCGAAAACTGCGATCCTGGCAGCTACCTGAGAATGAATTCACGGAAAAACACGCCGTGGATCTGCGCGGCCTGCTCAGCCATACGGCCGGGCTGACGATCCACGGCTTTCCTGGCTACGAAGTCGATGCGCCGCTGCCCACCGTGCCGCAGATCCTGGACGGCCAACCGCCCGCCAACACCGCGGCCGTGCGGGTCAACAAAGTGCCCGGCCACGGATTCCGCTACTCGGGCGGGGGAACCACGATGGCGCAACTGCTTATGTGCGACGTGACGGACCGGCCGTTCCCAGACCTCATGCACGACCTGGTGCTTGCCCCCTTCGGCATGTCCAAAAGCACGTTCGCGCAGCCGCTGCCGGCAGATCGCGCGGCGCAAGCCGCGCGCGCGCACAACGAAAAAGGGGAACGGGTCAAAGGGGGCTGGCACGTCTATCCCGAGATGGGGCCCGCCGGGCTGTGGACCACTCCTTCGGACATGTGCCGATACATGATCGCCGTGCAGCAGGCGCAGCGCGGCACGAATGATCGCGTGCTCAAGCGAACAATGCTCGACGAGATGCTCAAACCGCAAGGGGGCGGCCCGGTCGGCCTGGGTCCATTCATCGTCGAACGTGACGGCGCCAAGCGCTTCGAGCACAGCGGTGGCAACGAGGGGTTTCGCTGTAACTTCATCGCCTTTCTTGATCGTGATCAAGGGGCTGTCGTCATGACGAACGCCGACAGCGGCAATCGCGCAGTCAACGAACTGATGAACAGCATCGCCCTCGTTTACGGTTGGCCCGGGTTTGTGCCACCGGAGCGGGAGGCGGCAAGTGTCAGCAGCGAATCGCTGGATCGCCTGGTGGGTGACTATGCGCTCAACGTGGCCAGCGTCGCCACGATTTCCCGGCGCGGAGAGCAGTTGTTCGTGAAGCTGCCGCGTCAGCCCGAGTTGGAACTGCACACCGAATCGGCGACGCGATTCTTCAGCGACGATCCCGATTTTTCCGGTGCTTGCGTGCTAGACGATGCTGGGCAGGTGGCGTCGATCACTTTCCAGTTCGGCACTCGCGAGGTATCGGCCCGGCGGGTGAAATAAGGTTCAGCGGTACATCAAGCGTTCCACAGCCGAACGGAACGCTCGTGGTAGTCGCACGTTCGCGGTGGAGAAAACGCGACGGATAGCGCTACCGTGGATCGATGCGACCTCGATCTTCGCGGAGTTTCGCCAGCAACTTGCCGACTTCGGCGTGGACTCCTTGCGTGGCGCTGATGACCAGGCTGAGATTTCTCAGAAAAGGAGTGATCGAGCATTCTCCGCCCTCTGTCCACGCGTCGGGCTGGACATCGCTGCGGATGGCCTTCATGAGCGATTCGAAATCCGGAGCCTCGCCCTCCTCGCGAACAGCGGGCGGGACCACCAGATCGGCAGCGACCGGCGTCACGAAGATGGGAATGGCAATTGACGACGGTCCATTGCCGCCTTCCGCCGATGCCGTCTCTGAGCGTTTTACACGGCGCTGTCGTACCGCATGATCAGTATGGTAGCAGCCAGCACAATGCCCGCCCCCACGAGTGCCAAGGGGCTCATTCGCTCGCCCAAGAGCACACTGGCCAAGAGCACGCCGAAAACCGGCACGAGGTACAGCGACGCCGAGGCCACGGTCACCGGGATGTGCTCGAGCACGTAAAAGAACAGCAGCATCGACACCGTGTACATGAACAGGGCCAGAAAGGCGAATGCGGCCCAACCGCGCGCGTCGAGACCGGCGAGCAATCCGAAGTCCAAAGGCTCGCGCCACAACAGCACTGGGAGCGTGGCCACCGTGGCGGTGATGTAGCTGTAGATGAGAATCTCAACTTCGTGGAACCGGCTCATCAGCCCCTTGCAGTAAACGTTGTAAAACGAAGAGCCGAAGCAGCCGACCAGAATCAACAAATTGCCGCCCAAAAAGCTGCGCTCGACAAAATTGCTCTCTTCGATGTCCTTTACGCTCATCAGCGCCACGCCCACGAGGCCGATCGCCAGGCACAGTATGCGCAGCCTGGTCAGCCGCTCGCCCAGCATGAGCGAGGCGAGCACCGCGCTAAAGATCGGGATCATCAGGTTCAAGACGGCGCCGTTCGAGGCCAGCGACTCGAGCACGCCCCAGGTCATGCCGAGCTGCGCGAGCACCTGTCCCGCGATGCCGGCAATGGCAAAGCGTCCCCAATCGGGCAGGCCAGGCCAGCGGGCGCGAGAATCGCGCGCATGCAGACGAACCAAGAGCGGTAGCAGCAAAAGCGTGGCGACGTAAAACGGCAGAAACGTGATCCACAGCGGATGGTCGTGCCACTGCGTCTCGAGGATCTTGGCCGCCGTCGGCTGGCCTGACCACATCAGGCTCGCCGCCGCCAGCAGCAGCAGAAACCACCAGCCGCGGGTTGGGCGTGCGGCCGGCGGCGTTGGTCCATCGTCAGGCATGTAAGCAGTAGGCAGTAGCCAGTAGTCCGTACGCAGTTAAACGAGGAATGCAGAGTGCGAATTGATGCGCTGAGAGACACACGAAGATCAGCGCAACGAAAAAAACCGGGATGTCTTGATTAGACGACGCGATCAATCATAAGGATTGGGCGGCTGGATTCTCACCAGCATTGTCCCGGCAACTACATTCTACCCGCGGCGTCTTGCCGGACAAACGATGAATCAGCGGGCAGAGGGCAGTGGCGAAGCGCTGAGCGCCAAGTGATGAGTGCTGAGCGAAAGGAAGGCTTGATTTTCCGTTCACCACTCATCACTCCTCGTTCCGCGTTTATCCGGCCGTGACTTCAATCACGCCAAAACGATCTGCGCCGACTGAGCTGCCACGAAAGACGTACGGCTGCTGGCCGCGGGCGTCGGCATAATGTTGCACCAGACAATCGAACGCGTCCTCGCGATCGGCCAGCCCCAGCACAGCCACGGTGCCGCCTGCGCCGCCGCCGGTGACCTTGGCGCCAAAGATGCCCCGCTGCGGCCCTTGCTCGCGCGCCAGTTGCACGAGCAGATCCGTGGCCGGATTGCCCAGACCCGTCTCAGTGTAAGCGTAGTGCGACTGGTACATCAATTCGCCCATCAGGGTCGCGGCCGTGCGCGGATCGTCTACATCGGCCCCGCGGGCCAGTTCGGCGAAGAGCCGCACCCGCTCATTTTCCTCGACCGCGTACCGTGTGCAGGCGCGAATGGCGTAGCTGACCTCGGGCCGACATTGCGTAAAGGGATCGACGTGCTCGCCGGCCGCGGCCAGAAACTCGGCCCCCGTCATGCGTTCAGGCAGGCGCGATTCGTA
>DASZWQ010000172.1 GCA_035546535.1 Pirellulales bacterium
ATGCGGGTCAGCTCCCTGCGGCCCGATCGGTCGCTGAGCGACGTGCTCTTGTACCCGGCCGAAGAACCATTCGACCGCAACTCGGCCATCCAGTCGATCGCCATCGACTATCCGACGCGTTCTTCCTGGACGAGCGGCGCCGATACCTGGGTCGTCTACTGGTTTGCCGTCTCCATGGTCTTTGGTTTCGCGTTTCGCCGCGTGTTTAACGTCAACATGTGACTTTCGTCCGCCGAAGGGTTTTCGCGCAATGTACGCCGACATCATCGTCGTCTCCGGTTTGCCGCGCTCGGGCACGTCGCTCATGATGCAGATGCTCGACAACGGCGGCGTGGAAGTCGTGACCGACGGGGCCCGCACGGCCGACATCGACAACCCCAAGGGCTATTACGAGCTCGAGAAGGTGAAGGCCATCAAGCGAGACGCCTCCTGGCTGGCCGACGCGCGGGGCAAGGCGTTCAAGATGGTGTCGCAGTTGCTTTACGATTTGCCGGCCGGCGAGCGCTACCGGATCATTTTCATGGAGCGAGACTTCGACGAGATGCTTGCCTCGCAGGAGAAGATGCTCAAGCGTCTGGGCCGTCCTGCAGCGCCTCGCCAGGAGATCGAGCGATCGTTCACGTTGCACCTGAGCCGGTTGCACGAGTGGCTCGCCCGGCAAGAGCACATGCAGGTTTTGCGCGTGAGCTACAACGAGCTTCTCGCCGAGCCCCGCCGGCACGCCGAGCACGTCGGAGAGTTTTTAAGCGGCCGCGCCGACGTAGAAAAAATGGCCGAGACGGTCGATCCCTCGCTCTATCGCAACCGGAGCACTTGAGTGCGCGGTACCTGCCGAACGACTCTTTGGGTCTTTCTCGGCATCCTGCCGCTCTGCGGCTGCGGCGCTCAGTCGCAACCCGGGGCAGCGCCCACGAACGCCATGTCGCAAGCCATCCCGGCTTCCGAGGCCACGGGAACCTGGAACAAATCGCAAGTGGAGACCTACCTCAAAGACGCGCTGAAACTCAGCGAGGTCTCGCTGGCGCCGGCCGTGGGAGACGATTACACCGGCACGGGCAAAGGGACCGACGGCCAGAACTACAAGATGAAGATCAAGCAGGTGCCGGGCGGAATCGCCTGCGAGTTTGAAACCGAGAACGGCCGCGGCCGCATTTCCTTCGGTAACCCGGTGCCCTAGCGTCCTTCTTTGCTCGTCTCGTTGGCGCGATTTCGCGGCTCAACGTAGCGGAGCAGCAATTCGCGCAAGCAGAAAAGGACCCACACGGCGCCGATAACGATCGCCACGCGGATTTCGGCCGGGATCGCACATGCGATGGCGACCGCCAGCATGACGCCAAGCAACGCCCTCAAGCTGAACTGAAACCGTCGCGCCATGGGGGGCACCATGGGGGTATTAGACCGCGCCGGAAAGTGCCGGACCAGGTTCGGCGATCAGCCACCACGTTCGGACTGCCCCGCCTGGTTGGGCAATACAGGAAACCGGCAGTAGAGTCGAGAGGTGGCGCGGCGGTTTAGGTGTGGCCTATCTGGTTCCGGCCCTTTCGTCTGCCGGTGCCTCATTAGCCAAGCCATGCTCCGTTTCCACCTCCCGCTCATCGAACCGGACGGGCGGTTTTCCCGCATCCGGCTCTCGGACAAGGATTCGTAGATCGAGTGTGTCATGCTTTCGCTCGCGGGAGACTGCGTTTCAGCTTGCAGAGCCGGACCAACCCCAATTGGACATCGAGGTAGGCTTCGGGGTAGCGTGCGGTTCCCCGACCCGGCACTTTATGCTTCTTGCACAGCCACCGGCGGAGCCCATTCCGCGCGTAGCGATCTACGCCTCGATAGGCTGAACGGACCGGACCAAGTTGGAAGTAGTTCGCCCAACCCCGTAATTGGCGGTTCAGGCGGCCTACGATCGTTGCTTCGTCCAGATGCTGCGTGCGTCGGCCGAGGGTCGCGTCCAAAGAGTCGCACAGGCGGCGAATCTTCTTGCGGGCCGGGCGAGAGCCGAAATAGGCCCGTCCCGTCCGCGGCGAGTAACATCGGCCAAACGTGTAGCCCAGGAAGTCAAACGTCTCGTCGGGAACGCGGCAGAGCTTCGTCTTCGTCGCGTTCACCGTCAATTTCAGCCGGCTCATCATGTCCCGCATGGCGGCCTGGGCTTGCTCGCCCGTGCCGCGGCAGCAGATCACGAAGTCGTCGGCGTAGTTGACGATTCGGGCGCGAAGTCTTCGCTCGTAATGCAGCGTCTTCCACCCCAACACGAACCGCCGCATGTACAGATTGGCAAGTAACGGGGAGATCGGCGCGCCTTGCGGCGAACCGCGCCCTTCGTCCTTGTTCCGCGTCGTGCGGACCATGTGTCCGCGGGTCTTCCGTTCTTGGACCGGGGCGACCAGCCACATCTTGATGAGGTGTAGCACCGCCTTATCGCTCACACGACGAGCCAAGCATTGCATCAACTCGTTGTGCGGGATTGAGTCGAAGTAACCGGAGAGATCCGCGTCGACCACTTCCGTGTAACCGGTGTCCAGCAGCTTGGTCACCGCTTGCACGGCGTCCAAGGCGCTGCGTTCGGCTCGATAAGCGTATTGCTCGTCTTGCAGGTCCGCCTCAAAGATCGGCTCCAGCACGATTAACAGCGCCGTTTGAACGACGCGGTCTTTGATCGTGGGGATGCCGAGCGGACGCTGCTTGCCGTCCGGTTTGGGAATGTACACGCGACGTACCGGCTGGGCCTGATACGTCTTCGTCCTGAGTTCTTCCGCCAATTCTTCCAACCACTTCGTCGGCCCGAACGCCTCGATGTCCTCGAACGTCTGGTTGTCGATTCCGGGAGCGCCGCCATTAGCCAGGCAGCGCCGCCAGGCCGACCAGAGCACGTCCTTGCGGTACACCTTGTCGTACAGAGCGTAGAAGCGGAACTTGGGTTCTCCCTTCGCTTTGGCATGCAACGCATTCTGCAGCTTTTGAACGCTTGAGAGGGTTGGTAGGCTCATCGCCAATCTCCTGGTCCCTGGCTACTTGTTGCGTTGTCCTTGAACTGAGGCCCCTTCGCTCCACCGGCATTACCCGGCTTCGTCGCTACTACAGGCCTCTCCGTCACCCCATGCGGCCGAGCCTGTCCCTCACGGGCATCTCGTTGGCGGTCACGCGCCGCCACCGCCAGGGCTTCCCATGTTGCCTTGGCTTCCCTTGCAGACATGCCATCGCCATTACCCCGGTGGGACCACGCAGTCTTGTCACTCGTGCCTCTTGCCTAACGCGAAGAAGCGTGTACTGCACGGCGGCGGCCTTCCCCGTTCCATTGGCGGGTCGGCTCCCACATTGGTAATTTTCGGGGCCTGCTCGGCGTTCACTCACGTTATGGCCTGCCTGCTCGCGGGATCGCCTATGCGACCCTTTCCATCGAAGGCTTCGACGGCTTCGTTACCTCCACCGCCGCTCCGATTGCTTCCGGCTGGAGCGACAAGTTGCCGGGCGGGGCTTGCACCCGCTGGGAAACCAAAACCTTTCATGGCGCACAATGGAAGCACTACCTGGCCCCGACGTACAATCGGGGGCATGGCCAGAAAGCCGCACAGCGACCGCGAGCCAGACAATCCGGGCGTCACGATCGGAACGTGGCTGCTTGTTCTCGCCCCCATGATTTTCGCGGCGGTCGCCATTGCTGCCATCGCGGTCGGCGCTCTTCCGAAGGTCAAGCTCTCATTCTGGATCTTCCTCGGTCTGTTCGTCGCCTTGGTCGTGGCCATCGTGGCGTTTATCGTCCGGTGCGTCCGTCTTTACCTGCGATGGAATCGGGTACCCGACGACGACGACTGACGACTTCTCTCCCTCGTGCCGTGGTATGCTACGGGGCATGGCACGAAGCAAATCGCGTTATCAGGCCGA
>DASZWQ010000173.1 GCA_035546535.1 Pirellulales bacterium
ACAAACGACTCTACGAAATGCTCTGCCACTACCTCAGCGGCTGGGCCACACTCGACGAACTTGAGCAAGCTATCGCCAAACATCACGCCACAGCGAAACCCCCGTAGCAAATCTTGAACCGAACACTATTGACCCTCTCCCGAAGGGAGAGGGAACTTCTATTCGGCCAACGCATCACGCCAATCATCAACAACCAGCCAAGGATCATGCTCGCAGCCGGGCACGCCGCCCGGTAAGTTACCTGCTGCCACGCACTCATCTTACGCGCTTCCGCGCGCCCGATTCAGGAGAGGCAGGTAACCCATGTCGCGATGGTCGAATTGGTCGGGCTCGGTCAAGTGCAGCCCACGCGAGATTCTCTACCCGGTGAACGAAGAGGAAGTCGCAGCGATCGTGCGGCGCGCCGGCGCATCGTCGCAGGTCGTGCGCGTGGCGGGGACCGGGCATTCGTTTACGCCGCTGTGCGCGAGTGACGACATTCTGCTGTCCCTCGACCGGCTGGAAGGGGTCGAGTGGGCCGATACGCCGAACGGCCTCGCCGCGATTCACGCTGGCACGAAGATTCACGCCCTGGGAGAACTTCTGGTCTCACACGGTCTGGCCCTGCAAAATCAGGGAGATGTCGACGTGCAGGCGATCGCCGGCGCTGTTTCGACCGGCACCCACGGCACCGGGCCAACGCTGGGGAGCATCTCAACGCAGGTCGTCGGGCTGCGCATCGTGACGGCCACGGGCGAAGTGCTCGATTGCTCGCCCGAGGCCGACGCCGAAGTGTTTCGCGCAGCGCAGGTTTCGCTTGGCGCGCTGGGCGTGATCACGTCGGTGCGGATGCGCTTGCTCCCGTTGTACCGGCTGCACGAGGTGACGCGTCGCGAGGCGCTCGATCATTGCCTGGCCACGCTCGACGAGCGATCGCAGGCGAACCGCCATTTCGAGTTCTTCTGGTATCCGGCCGACGATTGTGCGTTCACCAAGACGCTGAACCCCACCGATCTGCCGGCAACCGAGCCGCTCGAACCGATTTCGAACGCGGCCGGCGGATTGGCGAGCGAGGAACGGGAACGCGTAGGCAATAGCTGGCAGATTTTTCCGACGGTGCGCGAAAATCGTTTCAACGAGATGGAGTACTCGGTGCCGGCCGGGTGTGGCGTGGAATGCTTCTTGGCCATCCGCGATCTGATGGGCCGCAAGCACTCGAACGTCACATGGCCGGTGGAATTCCGGACCCAGGCGGCCGATCCGATTCTCATTAGCGCGGCGCACGGGCGGTCCACCGTGGCCATTTCGATCCATCAGGCCGCCGATCTGCCGTGCGCCGAGTTCTTTACCGATGCCGAGGTGATTTTCCGGCGGCACGAGGGGCGCCCGCATTGGGCAAAAATGCACAGCCTGACCTGCCGGGAGCTGGCCGACTTGTATCCCGCGTGGGACCGATTCCAGGATGTCCGCCGGCGTCTGGATCCGCAGGGACGATTCCTGAACGCGCATTTAAGGCGGTTGTTCGTCGAAGCCTGACGGGAGTGACGGGGGCGGCCGACGCGCTCTCGGCCGAATGTCGGGGCGGCGATTTCCCGTTTTTTGCGCGGCATTCGTCGGCGAAGTCGTTATCTTGAGCTTCCCGGGGGTTATCCAAGACAATCGCGCGCCCGTGCCGCGGCGCCCGCGGCGTGACGAATGGCACAAGCTCGCTCGAACGAGGGGAACATGACGCTCAGGAATCTGGCGGAATTGGCGGAAGCTGCGGCCGAGCGCTTGGGCGAGCGCACCTGCTACGAGATCGACGACCAGCACTTCCATTACGTGCAGCTGCTCGAGCGCGGACAACGCCTGCAGGCCGCGTTCGCCGAATTGGGACTCGAGCCCGGCGCCCGGGCTGTCGTGCTGATGATGAATCACGCGCTTGTCTATCCCGTGTTCCAGGGGATCTTTCGTTGTGGCGCTACGGCCGTGCCCGTCATGCCGCAAGCTGCCGCCGCCGAGTTGCGTTACGTGCTGGTCGATACGCAGGCACAATTCGTGATCACTGACGCCGATCGACTGGCGACGGTACGCGAAGCCGCGGCAGGCTTGCCCCATGTGCGACAGATACTGGTGCAAGGGGGCGTCGACAATCCGCAGGCGAACCCGCCCGAGGTGAATCTCGACGCGCTTTTGAGTTTTGCCCCACGAACGTCGCTGCCGCAGCTCGGGCATGGCGACGGCGCCGTGATGCTGTACTCATCGGGAACGACTGGGCGGCCCAAAGGAGTGCTGTTGACGCATGGCAATCTGTTGTCGAGCGCCGAAGCGGTGGCCGAGGCCGAGGAATTGTCCAGTTGGAAGTGGCCGCGCACGACGGTCAGCGCCATGCCAATCGCGCATATCTTCGGCGTGGCGATCATGCACGACTTGCTAATGACGCCCGACTACCTGGCCGACCAGACGCGCTTGATTCAATTGAGATGGTTCGAGCCGGAACCGTTCATGGCGTTGATCCAAAAACATCGTTGCACGGCGACCGCTGCCGTGCCGACGATCCTGGCCGTGCTTTTGCACCATCCGAAGTCGAAGGATTATGACCTCACGTCGTTGGTCGAGGTGGTTTGTGGCGGCGCTCCGTTGCCGGTGGAGTTGGCGCAGGCCTTCATGCGCCGCTATCCGGCGCGGATCCGCGAGGTGTATGGGCTGACCGAGGGGACGGGCCTGGGGACCGCCAACCGCCGTACCGAGCCGTACCGGCCGGGCTCGGCCGGCCGCGCCTATTGCAATACGGAGCTGAAGATTTTGGATGACAATGACCAGCCGCTGCCTACTGGCGAGCGTGGCGAGATTTGCATGCGCGGCCCGATCGTCATGCAAGGGTATCACAACCGGCCCGACGAGACGGCTCAGGCGCTGCGCGGCGGCTGGCTGCACACGGGCGACATCGGCTACCTCGATCCCGATGGATTCCTGTTTGTCGTCGATCGGAAAAAGGACATGATCATCCGCGGCGGAGAAAACATTTATCCGGCCGAGCTCGAGGCGGTGCTGCACGAGCATCCGGCCGTGGCCGAAGCAGCCGTGGTGGGTGTGCCTGACGAAGTGTACGGTGAAAACGTCGTGGCCTTTGTCGTTTCCAAGCCCGGCGCTTCGGTCAGCGACGTGGAAGTCGTCGAGCACGTGTGCCGGCACGTAGCGCGGTTCAAGGCCCCGAGCCATGTCCATTTCTTGCCGGCCTTGCCCAAGAGTAATATCGGCAAGATCCTCCGGCGAGTGCTGCGCGACAAAGCGCACGAACACATGAACGCGAAGACGACGTAACGGGCACTGAAAGTCCGCTCGGCGAGCCCGGCGGCTAAATAGGGATATCGCTTCGGATTCTTCGTTCTACTGACTACCGACTACTGACAACTGACTACCGATTACTGACTACTTTTCCGATGCCCGACTTCCAAACGATAACACTCGACATCGATCCCCTCGGTGTGGCCCGGCTGACGCTCAACCGTCCCGAGGCCCGCAATGCCATGTCGCAGCAGATGATTCGCGACTTGCGCGCCGCCGCCGAGCACCTCGCGGCGGAGAATGCCGTGCGCCTCGTCGTGCTCTCGGGCGCGGGTGATCATTTCTGTGCCGGGGGCGACCTGAAGGAAATGCAGGTCCAGGTGAAGCGAAGCCGTGCGGAGCGGATTGCCGACGCGACAGAGCTGGCAAAGCTTTTGGCCGAGTTGGATCGTTTTTCCAAACCCATCATCGGCCGCATCAACGGTTCGGCTTTTGGCGGTGGGTTGGGCTTGATCTCGATCTGCGATATCGCGATCGGCGTCACCACGGCGCGCTACTGCCTGACGGAAGTGCGCTTGGGGCTGGTGCCGGCCACAATTTCGCCCTACGTGGTGGCGAAGCTGGGCGTGCCGCACGCCCGGCGCGTCATGCTCAACGCCACCGACATGGACGGCGCCGCGGCAGTGCGGTGGGGACTTTTGGACGAAGTCGTCGAGCCATCGGTGCTCGACGCGGCCATCGAGCGCGAAATCTCGGCCTTCCTGCGCTGTGCTCCGGGCGCGGTGGCCGATTGCAAACGACTCATCGAATTCGTCAGCACGCACGCGACCGAAGAAAACATCTCCTATACGGCGAACCAATTGGCCGACCGCTGGGAAAGTGCGGAACTGGCCGAGGGAATCGCCGCGTTTTTGCAAAAACGGAAGCCGTCGTGGAATACCGATTAGCGATGCTTGATATGAACTCGATCTCACGGCGAGTTTTTGACCGCGGCCACGTCCGATATCGCGGATTGGTCGGGTTATGGTGCGCGAATGTGTCGAGCAAACGGGGGTTTCCCTTGCCGAGGGAATAATCCCGGCGGATTCGGAATCTAAAGTTGCGGTGAGACGCCGGGCCAGGCGCCCGGTACGTCTGTAGGGGGTTCGCCGAATTTAATTGCTGAGAAAGGATCTGGAGCCATGAAGAAGTTCATCGGAACTGTGATGGTGTTGAGCGCGGTGACGCTCGTCGGTTGCGCCGAAGCCAAGAAGGCCGGCAAGGCTGAAGCCGAAAAGGCCTCGGCCGCCATGCACGAGGGCGGGGAAAAGTTGAAGGAAGGCGCCGAAAAGGTCGGCGAGGGCGTGCAGCATGCTGGCGAGGCCGCCGTCGAGAAAGGCAAAGCCGTCGGCGAAAAACTAGAGGGCGCTGCTGTAGGCGCCGTCGAAGGTGCTAAGGAAGGCGCGGCCGACGCTCCCAAGTAGTCGAATTTGCGTTCGCCTCATGGGCGAAAGGATCATCAATCCAACGCAGCCACTGGCCGCCTGGGAAAACCTCGGGCGGCCAGTTGCGTTTACGAAAGCGCAATTGACTCACTGGGCCACAATGCCAGCAAGGATTTTTACTTTGGCGCGTCGGCCAAAAGCACTTCCGGCAGATCGACCAGCCGCGAACGCAGGTATTCGCCCAAGCTCTTGGCCTGGGCATCGGGGCGCGTCGAGGACGAGACCCCTTCGCCCAGCAGGCCGACCACGACGAAGTTCAGCGCCTTGAGCAACGGGAACTCGAAGCGCCGCACGACCAATTCGGTCGATTCCGGCACAAGCACCTTGAACTCGTCGACCGTCAGGAACGAATTCAACCAGTCGTACGCCCGGTCGCTACGCGCCCAGACGCCGACGTTGGCGTTGCCCCCCTTGTCGCCGGAGCGCGCGCCGAAGATCGTTCCCAACGGAACGCGCTTGGTCGTGCCGCCGACCGCGTCGCGCGGGACGTACATTTCGGCCGTGTCCGGCGGATTCACCTCTCCGCCCGAGGTGGGGGCTGGAGGGATCGCGATCGTTTTGCCGTCGGGGAGCACGACCTTGTAGTCCGGCACATCGGCGGGCACGAGCGCCGGCCAGTAGACGCCGTACGGCGTCGCTTCTTGCGGCGGCGTCGTGCAATAGAAGCCCGGGTAATTGGCCAGCACCATTTCGACCACGGCGTTGGAAAAGGCGCGGCCGACCCGCTTCGGGTCTTGCCCCTTGGCCGTCACGCGCAGATTGGCACTCGCTTCGGGGTTCGTCGAGGCGTCGGGCTTGTCGCTTCGCACAAGGTCGAAATCGAGGGAATCGAATTTGTCGGCGCCCCCCAATTCCTTGATGAGCGTGCGGCGTGCCAGGTCGGCCTTGCCTTCGATATCGAGGCCCGTCAGCACAAAAGTCATCGAGTTGCGGAACCCGCCTAGATAGTTGATGCACACCTTCACGCGATCGGGGGCAGGCTCGCCACGCACGCCCGAGATTCTTACGCGGTCCGGTCCTTCTTGCGCGAGGTGAATCGTGTCGAAGCGCGTAACGACATCGGGATTGAGGTAACGATGCCCGTCGATCTCGTACAGCAACTGTGCCGTGACGGTGCCGACCGAGACCAGGCCGCCCGTGCCGGGGTGCTTGGTGATGATGCTCGATCCGTCGGCGAACATCTGGGCCAGCGGAAAGCCGGGGTGCTCGAGCCCCGGCACTTCGCGAAAGAACGCATAATTGCCGCCCGTTGCTTGCGCGCCGCATTCCAGCACGTGACCCGCGACGACCGCTCCGGCCAGACGATCCCAATCGGTGCGCGACCAGCCAAAATGAAACGCCGCCGGTCCGACGACCACCGAGGCATCGGTAACGCGCGGGCAGATGACGATATTCGCCCCATGCGCGAGAGCCTCGACGATGCCCCACGCGCCCAGGTAGGCGTTGGCCGTGAGCGGCGGGGCCTTGAGTTCCGACAGCGGGCGGCCGGTATCCAGGTGACGCAGCTCCTCGCCAGCTTGGCGCAGCGCCGGCAGTTTCGGCAGCAGGTTATCTCCCTCGATGTGGGCGATCGAGGTTTTGATACCCAACTTGTCGGCCAGCGCTTTCAACTCGCCGGCCAGCCCCGCCGGATTCAATCCGCCGGCGTCGGTAACAATCCTTACGCCGCGCTCCATGGCCAGGCCGAGCACGTCTTCCATCTGCCGCAGAAACGTGGTGGCGTATCCCTTCGTCGCTTCCTTTTGCTGCGACTTAAAGAGGATCAGCATCGTCAGCTCGGCCAGATAATCGCCGGTGAGATAATCGATCGGCCCTCCTTCGAGCATCTCGCGCGCGGCGGCCAGCCGATCGCCGTAAAAGCCCGAGCAATTAGCAATTCGCAGCGGTTCCGATTTCTCGGGCATGACAATTACCTGTTGTGTGAGAGAAGCGAGCGATGTTGCCCTCTTCTATATCTCAGCATATTGCGGCGGGGAACCCCCGGATTGGCACTTCAGGGTGGCACGGACAACGACGTTGTCCGTGCCACCCTTTGATGAACGTCGCGAGGAAATGTGGCCGCTTCACATTTGTTCTTCGATCACGGCCAGCACGGTTCGCGCCTCGACGTGCATTGCCTTTTGCACGCGTAGCTCGGTCACGCGGCCGGCGGCCGGCGCCGTGACGGGATAGAGCATCTTCATCGACTCGATCACCACCAGCACGTCGCCGGCGGCTACCTGATCGCCGACGTTTACCTTCACCGCATCGACGACGCCGGGCAGCGGTGCCACGAGCGAGCCGGGCTGCACCTCTTCCTCGATCGTCGGGAAGCGTGGCAGTTCGACGAGCGCCGAGGAGCCGAGTGGGCTGTCGACGTAGAACGTGTCGCCGACGTGGTGAATGTGATACGAGCGCAGAATACTCGCCGTTTCTAATTCGACAAGTTCCGCCGTGCAGCGGCCGACCCGCGGATTCGGCTGTGCCGCGCCGTCGGTCGCAAGGCTGAGCACACCGCGCGCCCAGCGATACGCGACCTCGATTTCGCCATGAACGCCGCGAAACTTCACAATCTCGGGCTGCGAAGGGTTGTTCCGCCAGCCGCTTGGTATCGTCGATAGCACGGTAGCGCTTGCCTGACGCTCGGCTGCCGCCGCCAGGGCCGCCGCGGCCGCATGTAGCTTCTCTCCCGCTGCGTCACACAACGGTGCCGATAGCTCGGTCGCCGGATGCCGTTCGAGGAAATGGGTGTCCGTTTCGCCCGCCAGGAATTGCGGATGCCGCAGTATGTGCACCAGCAACTCGCGGTTCGTGCGCGGTCCGTGAATCTGCGCCCGGGCCAAAGTCGCGCTGAGCGCACGTGCCGCCTCGGCACGCGTCGGTGCGCGGACGATCAACTTCGCCAGCATCGGATCGTAATAGGACGTGATGGTCGAGCCATCCACGACGCCCGATTCGATTCGCACACCCGGTCCCGGCGGCACGTCGAATCGGTGCAACTTGCCGGTCGAAGGGGCGTAGCCCTGCGCGGGATCCTCGGCGTACAGGCGCACCTCGATGGCATGGCCGCGCGGTTTCGCGTGCCACACTTCCTGCGGCAGGGCGTGCCCCTCGGCGACCAGAATCTGCAATCGCACCAGGTCCAGGCCGAGGATTTCTTCGGTGACCGGATGTTCGACCTGCAAACGCGTGTTGACTTCCAGGAAGTAGAACTTGCGATCCGGTCCGAGCAAAAACTCGACCGTTCCGGCATTCGTGTAGCCAATCGCCTCGCCAGCCCGGACCGCGGCGCTGCAAATTGCGGCGCGCAATTCTTCATCGAGGGCGGGCGAAGGAGCTTCCTCGATGATTTTCTGGTGCCGCCTTTGGATCGAGCATTCGCGCTCAAGCAGATGCACGATATTGCCGTGCGTGTCGCCGAAGATCTGGACCTCGATATGCCGCGGCGCGTCCACGTATGGCTCAAGGAAGACAGTTTCATCGCCGAAGGCCGAGCGGGCTTCGCGCTGTGCGGCTTCGACCGCCGCCGGCAGTTCGGCCGCTGTGCGCACGATCCGCATGCCGCGTCCGCCACCGCCGGCCGATGCCTTCACCAGGATCGCCGGGCCGAGCGCCGCCGCCTCGCGCGCCAGGTCGGCGGCCGATTGTTTGCCGATCGCGACGCTTGGCAGCACCGATACGCCCGAGTTTTGCATCCGCCGCTTGGCCTCGATCTTCGAGCCCATCGCCGCGATTGCCTCGGGCGTGGGACCGATAAAGGTCAGACCCGCCTGGCCGACGCGCCGCGCGAAGTCGGCATTTTCCGACAGAAAGCCATAGCCGGGGTGTACGCCATCGGCGCCGGTCAGCTTGGCCGCATGCAGCAGCGCCTCGACATTCAAATAGGTCTCGGCGCTCGACGAGCCGGCGAGAGGCACGACTTCATCCGCTTCGCGCACGAACGGAGCCTCGCGATCGGGCTCGGAACAAACGGCCACGGTCGCGATTCCCATGTCGCGACACGTTCGCATGACACGGCGGGCGATTTCGCCACGATTTGCAATCAGGATCTTCTTCATCGTTACATGCGAAAGACGCCCCACTGCCGCGTTCCCCGGACTTCGTTCGAGTGGCACGCCGACAGCGACATGCCCAGCACCGTGCGCGTGTCGCGCGGATCGATGATACCGTCGTCGTAGATGCGGGCGCTGGTGTAAGCGGCCAGCGACTCGCTTTCGATCTGGTTTTCGACGAAGGCGCGTTGCATCTTGTCGGCCTCTTCGTCGAACGGACGGCCGGCCTCGGCGGCGGCCGCGCGGCCAACGATCGACATCACGCCGGCCAGTTGCTGTGGTCCCATCACGGCCGTCTTGCTGTTGGGCCAGATGAACACGAACCGCGGGTTGTAGGCCCGACCGCACATGCCGTAATTGCCGGCGCCATACGACGCACCAATCTGCAGCGTGACGTGGGGCACGGTGCTATTCGAGACGGCGTTAATCATCATCGCGCCGTGCTTGATGATGCCGCGTTGCTCGTATTCCTTGCCGACCATGTAGCCGGTCACGTTCTGAATGAACACGAGTGGCACGTCGTTGCGATTGGCCAGCTGGATGAACTGCGTGGCCTTCTGGGCCTCTTCAGAAAAGAGCACGCCGCGGGCGTTGGCCAGAATGCCGACCGGAAAGCCGTGGATCGACGCCCAACCCGTGACCAGGCTCGTACCATACAGTGGTTTGTATTCGTCGAATTGCGAGCCGTCGACCAGGCGGGCCAACACTTCATAGATATCGGCGGGAATTTTGAGGTCCGAGGGCGCGAGGCCCAGCAAGTCCTCAGCGTCGTACAGCGGTTCGGCGACGGCGCTGCTGGGAGGCGGCCCCAGCTTGTGCCAATTCAAGTTCGCCATGATTTGCCGACCCAGCCGCAGTGCGTCGTATTCGTCGTTGGCCAGGTAATCTGCCAGCCCCGAGACGCGGGCGTGCATTTCGGCGCCGCCCAACTCTTCGTCGGTCGACTCTTCACCGGTGGCCATCTTCACGAGCGGCGGCCCGCCGAGAAACACCTTGGCCCGGCCGCGCACGAAGACCGAGTAATCGCACATGGCCGGGTTGTAGGCGCCGCCGGCCGTCGAATTGCCGAACACCAGCGCCACGGTCGGAATGCCCAAAGACGAGAGTTGCGTCAGATCGCGGAACACGGCGCCGCCGGGGACAAATATCTCGGCCTGGCGCGGCAGATCGGCTCCGCCCGACTCGACCAGAAAAATCACCGGCAAGCGGTTCTGCCGCGCGATCGTGAGTGCCCGCAATGTCTTGGCGAGCGAATAGGGGTTCACCGCACCGCCGCGCACGGTGGGATCGTTTCCGGTGATCAGGCATTCGACGCCGGACACGACGCCGATGCCGCCGACGCCCGACCCGCCGACGTGATATTCGGTGCCGGCCGCGGCCACGCTCGACAGTTCGAGAAACGGCGAGTCGCGATCGATCAACAACTCGATCCGCTCGCGGGCCAGCAGCTTGCCACGCTTGTGATGACGCTCGGTGTACTTGGGCCCGCCGCCGGCGCGGGTTGCTTCGAGCAGCTTGTCGAGTTCGGCGAGTTGCTTCTCGAGCGCGGCGCGGTTGGCCTGATAGACAGGCGCCTGGCGATCGATCTTGGAGCGGAGCACCGCACGCGTCACGGCCGATGAATCTCCCGCAGATGAGCGAGCGCCGAGAATCCCCTCCCACGGCTTGTGGGAACGGTAGCGGCGCGGCGGCGCGGCGTCAACTGGCTATCCGAAGAATGGCCGGTCCCGCAATGGTTGGCCGTAGGACGGACCGTGCAGCCGGGACGGCCGCACCACAACTCGTGTCACGTCAGCTTGTTGTGGTGCAGGCGTCTCGCCTGCCGCCTTTGCGCGGCATAAATGTTAGCGGGCTCGCACGATGGTTGCCGGACAGCGGACGACCGCTGCCGTCGCGAAGCGAAAATATTATGCTGGATGAAGGCAACGCAACCTGCCTGGCACGCACCGCATGGCAACGAATCTCACCCCGCAATATCACAAGGCCGAAGAAGCCTATCGTCGCGCCACGACGACCGAGGAGGAGTTGAAGTGGCTGGAAGTGATGCTGCGCGAGATGCCCAAGCACAAGGCTTCGGAGAAGCTGCAGTCGGACCTCAAGCAGAAGATCAGTCGGGCCAAGAAAGAGGTCGAGGCCGCCAAGAAGGCGCCAGCCAAGGGGCACGGCGTGAAGATTCCCCGGCAAGGGGCCGGCACCGTGCTGCTTTTGGGTGGGCCCAACGCGGGCAAGAGCCAGTTGCTGGCGGCCCTGACCCGGGCTACGCCCGAGATCGCACCGTATCCCTTCACCACGCGGACGCCGCTGCCGGGGATGATGGCCTGGGAAGACGTGCAGGTGCAAATGGTCGACACGCCGCCGATCACGCCCGACATTTTCGAGCCGTATATGCAAGGGCTGATCCGCGGCGCGGACCTGGTGCTGCTATTGGTGGATCTGGGCAGCGACGAGGGGATCGACGAGTGCCAGGCCCTGCTCGACAAGCTGGCCGCGACCAAGACGCGCCTCGCGCGGACTTCGCACTTGGACGAAGACGACATCGGCCTGTCCTACACGCAGACGTTTCTTGTGCCCAATAAGATCGACCTTGAGGACGCCCCGATTCGGCTGGAATTGATGCACGAGTCGAAGAATTGGGATTATCCGGAGTTCGTCGTTTCGGCCGCGGCCGGCACTGGTTTGGAAGAATTGCGCACGGCCGCTTACCGGGCGCTCGACGTGATGCGCATCTACACCAAGCATCCCAAGGCCAAAGAGCCCGACTACGAGCGTCCGTTTACCTTGCGGCGCGGTGGCACCGTGGCTGACGTGGCAGCGCTCGTCCACAAGGATTTTGCCGAGCAATTGAAGTCGGCCCGCGTGTGGGGCGCCGGCGTCCACGATGGCACGCCCGTGAAAGGAGATCACGTGCTATCGGACAAGGATGTGGTGGAGTTGCATATCTGATTGCGAGCGAAGGCATGTTCAAAAGACCTCCATCGATGTCCATAGCTGAATGGCGAGTGCGCATGGTCGATTGGGAGATCGTTGAACGCGATCTTGATGAGCATGGCTATGCCACCACGGGGCCGATCCTATCGCGACGGCAATGCGCCTCGTTGCGCAAGGCTTTCGCGGACGATTCGCTATTTCGCAAGACGGTTGTTATGGCGCGGCACGGCTATGGACGAGGAGAATACAAGTACTTCAACTATCCTTTGCCCGAGGTCGTGGCGACGTTCCGCGAGACGTTCTATAGGCCTCTGGCGGGAGTTGCCAATCGCTGGAACGAACAGTTGCGACGCGAGCAGCGCTTTCCCATGACGCACGCCGAGTTCTTGAAACGCTGCCACGCCGCCGGTCAAGAGCGGCCGACGCCGCTGGTGCTGCGCTATGAAACCGGCGACTTCAATTGTCTGCACCAAGACGTGTATGGCGAGCATGTGTTCCCACTGCAAGTGGCGATCCTGCTCTCGGACCCGGCCCAGGATTTCACGGGGGGCGAATTCGTGCTGACCGAGCAGCGGCCGCGCAAGCAATCGCGCGTGGAAGTGGTGCCGCTACGGCAAGGGGAGGGTGTGATCTTCCCGGTGCAAGCCCGACCCGCCGCCGGCACCCGCGGCATCTACCGCGCCAACATGCGCCACGGCGTGAGCCGCCTCCGCAGCGGCGAGCGGTACACGCTGGGCGTGATTTTTCACGATGCGAAGTGACGCATGAAGCGGTCGATCATACGCTGACGGGGGAAGTCTTTGGAGTAATCTTTCAGCGCCTAAGTTAAGGCTCCGGTGACCGGAAAAGTACTTTGCCGTCCCGCACCATGACCTTTCCATCTTTTACTAGAATTCCGCCTCGCTTCTTCCGTTGCTCTACCAACGTCTTGTTGAGCGATTCGGCTAGAGCCACAGCTTCGTCCAATGCGGGCCCCTGGTACCCAGCATCGGCCAACAGGTGAACAATTGAATCCACCGAACGGAATGTACGGGAGACGAAGCCGACCGGCTCGCCCGGAAAGCCGTCGATTTGTCGAGATACCAGAACAAGCAATTTATTGAGAAATGAGTTCGGAAACAACGCGTCCGGGTCGGACAATAGACGTTGCTGGCTCCGCGTAAGATCCAAGAGTTCCTCCAGAATATCAGGAACCCTCTCGAGTGGGTCGATGTCGGTCACTTCCTCGACGTTGGCTGCTTGTATTCGCTCAAGCTCCATTAGGTCTTCCGCAAGGTGGTCCCACCAAACATCAAAGCTTTTCCGCAGTTGCAAGTCGGCAATTCGTTCGTGCTCGTCAATTCTGTTATTGATGCTCTTGACGATCTTGAACACTTCCTCTTTCTCATTGAGAGCCGACTGGAACTGCAATAGCGGGCCATGGACGTCTGATCGTTTGATGTTGAACAGGAACGGCGTGACGTTCGACCTGTCGATGCTCTTCGAAAGAGCTCCAGCCTCGAAGCACAGCCACGGTGCATTTAGGTTGTCCTTCGTCACACAAATTATTCCATATGCCGAGGCCTCAAGCTCTCTCGCGATATCGGTACTCCACCTCGTCCCCTTGTCGATATCTTCCGACGATACATAAGGCTGAATTGATTGAATGACCGACGGAAGCCAATCACGGAACGCCAACGCGACCTTATGGCTGCAGTCGCCAGACCAGCTAAGAAATACCTTAATCGCCATTTTTATCCTACGTACATGTCCTCACTTGTTTGCTTTGGCGTAGTATATCAGCGCCGCTGTCGCGGGTGGCACGGAAAGCTCGTCTGTCGGTGCGCCGTCAGGCGCTCTGCGTTTTCTGACTCCCGCAGGTGTGCGACGCGCCGTACCGCAGAACGCTGAGCGCCTTCGGCGCCCTGACAACGAGTTATCAGGGCCACCCAGGTGAGGGCGGCTAATCTGCCTTCTTGAAATAATCCGCCATCAGCTCGCTCATCCATTTGGGCTGGCGGACGTCTTCGCGGCGGGGTTCGAATTCCAGGACGTACGGCTTGATGTCGACGACCGGGGTGCCGTTGATGGCGTCGAGCTCGGCCACGGTCAGAGTCAGTTCTTCGACCGATACGAGCCGGCACGTTGAGAGGCCGAGCCGGTTGGGGCGGCTCTTTTTGCGCTGGGCAAAGATGCCGACCTTCGGCCAGGCCGGGTTCTCGCGCGGGTGTTCGGCCGCCATCACGAGCTTCGCGGGATCAACCCGATCGAAGACGTACAAAATCTGCACGTGCGAGAACTCGGCCAGCCCGGCCAGCGCCGAGGTATCGAATTGCGCGGGATCAAGGTCGATGTGGGCCACAGTACCGCCCCAAAAATCGTCCACCGCCGCGTCGCGCGACGAACGCACGTGGCCGATCGGGCGAATCACGAACTCTTGCTGCGGTGTGCTCATCGCTTACCCCTACTTGGTTTCAAGAATCCATCCACAGATTACGCAGATTTCGCAGATGGGAATAAAGATAAAGGCGCCGGCCCAGACCGACAGCCAAAACATTTTGCCCAGGGCCATTCCTGTTGTCCTGCTTCAAAAAGATGCAGGCGAGACGCCTGCACCACAACACGATGTCGATCCGACACTAATTGTGGTGCGGCCGTCTCGGCTGCACGAATCCGCTTTTTCAATCACGAAAGGCCCGGCGCATTAGTGCCTCCCGCGATATCTACCAGGACCATTATGATATGATCTGGTTCGGGCTTGCGGCTTTCAGTCGGCACGTGATAGTTAGAAATGGCGACGCGCATGACGATGAAAAACGGCGAAATTGCCGACGTTTTCGACCAGGTGGCCGACCTGCTGGAATTCCAGGGAGAAAATCCGTTCCGACTGCGGGCTTATCGCAACGCGGCCACGACGCTGCGCGACTTGACCGAATCGGTCGCGAAGATCGCTCAGGATCCCGAACGCAAGCTGACCGACCTGCCCGGCGTGGGCAAGGATCTGGCCGACAAGATCGTGACGCTGGTCACGACGGGCGAGCTGCCGCTGTTGGCCGAGCTGACGGCCAAGACGCCGCCGTCGGTGTTGATTCTGCTGCGCGTGCCGGGCCTCGGGCCGAAGAAGGCCGCCGTGCTGTACAAGGAGTTACAGATCGGCACGCTCGAGCAATTGCGCGAGGCGTGCGAAGCCCATCGCGTGCGCGACCTGAAAGGGTTCGGCGAAAAGACCGAGCAGAAGATTCTCGACGGCCTGTCGCTGGCCGCGACGAGCGAGGATCGCATCTATTGGGCGACGGCCGACGAATACGTACAGGCGATGCTGGAACAGTTGCGCAAGTGCAAGGCGGTCGAGCAGGCCGAAGCCGCGGGCAGCTATCGCCGCCGGCGCGAAACGATCGGCGACTTGGACCTGCTCGTCGCTTCGAGCAAGCCCGACGTCGTGATGGACCATTTTGGCAAGTTCGAAAGCGTCACCGGGGTCATCGCCCGGGGGGATACGAAGATGTCGGTGCGGTTGTCGGGCGGATTGCAGGTCGATTTGCGGGTGGTGCCGGCCGAGTCGTTCGGCGCGGCGCTGCAATACTTCACCGGCTCGAAATCGCACAACGTAATCCTCCGCGGCCGGGCAAAGACCAAGGGATTGAAGATCAACGAATACGGTGTCTATCGCGGCGAAGAATCAATCGCCGGCCGGACTGAAAAGGACGTGTACGCCGCGCTCGGATTGCCAGTGTTTGCCCCGGAGCTACGCGAGGGACGCCGGGAATTCGAATGGGCCGACGAAAAGAAGCTGCCGGAGCTGGTCGAGCTTGAGGACCTGCGCGGCGATCTGCACATGCACACCGACGCCACCGACGGCAAGGCGACCCTGGAAGAGATGATCGCGGCGGCGCGCGAGCGCGGCCTGGCATACATCGCCATTACGGATCATTCCAAGCGCGTGTCGATGGCCAACGGTCTGGACGGGCCGCGCCTGAAGCGGCAGTGGGCCAAGATCGATAAGCTGAACGAGGGGTTGCGCGATTTCAAAATCCTCAAAGGAGTCGAGGTCGACA
The DNA here is from genome assembly GCA_035546535.1 of Pirellulales bacterium. Classification (NCBI taxonomy): domain Bacteria; kingdom Pseudomonadati; phylum Planctomycetota; class Planctomycetia; order Pirellulales; species Pirellulales bacterium. The sequence continues at coordinate 15,724 of DASZWQ010000173.1, forward strand.
TCCTGGAAAAAGGCGGGCTCGATCTGGAAGACGAGGTGCTCGAGGGCGCCGATTGGATCGTGGCCAGCGTTCACTACGGGCAGAATCAACCGCGCGAGCAGATTACGAAACGCATTGTCGACGCCTTGAAGAATCCCAACGTCTCGGCGATCGCCCACCCGACGGGGCGCATCATCAATCGGCGCAAGTCGTACGAGGTCGATCTGGAAACGGTCTTCAAGGTGGCCAGTGACTTCGGCAAGTTGCTGGAATTGAATGCGAATCCGGCAAGGCTGGATCTCGACGACGCGGCCTGCGCGGGCGCCAAGAGCCACAAGATTCCGATCGTGATTTCGAGCGACGCCCACAGCACCGTCGGCCTGGACGTGCTGCGCTACGGCGTCAATCAGGCGCGGCGCGCAGGGCTGACCAAGGCCGACGTGGCCAACACGCGCCCGTGGGCCGAGATGAAGAAGCTGATCGGCAAGTGATGGATTGCGGGGCGCCGTTATTCGCCGGACGCAATCAACGGCTCTGCACGTCCACTCACTTCGTATGACGCGACATAATCGCGCGTTGGATCTGGGCCTTCACGTCTTCCATGTTGAAGCTGGCCCCCTTTTGGATCGGCGGGAATTCGACGAAGGTTTGCGCGTACTTCGCCACTTCCTGCTGCACGAAGACAAAGCGCCAGAACTCGTACACGAACCAGTTGTAGTAGCCCAGTGATCCGTTCGTCTTGCCGTCGAACATGCCAGTGCGCTCGAACGGGTCGAGGCGCAGGTTGACGAGGATGGGCCAATCGACTTTATCGGTGGCGCCGAGCCAGCCGTTGGGCTGATCGGTGAAGCGGTACTTGAAGTCGTCGATGCGAACTGCGCTGAGCGTCCCTTCAGTGAAGTAAAAAATCTCGTGCCGCTTCGAGGGGCCCTTGCCGGTGATCAGATCCATCTGATTCTGGCCGTCGAGGTGTACTTTGTAATTGGTGTCGCCCAGTTTCTTGCCCTTGGCGAGTTCGCTTGTGATGTTGGGATTGCCGGCCGCGGCACAGAACGTGGGGAACCAATCGAGTCCGGAGACGATGCCGTTTTCAACCTTCCCCTCGGGCACCTTGCCCGGCCAGCGGATGATCATCGGAACGCGGAAGCCACCTTCCAGGGCCATGCCCTTGCCGCCGGCAAACGGGGTCTGACCCCCGTCGGGCCAGGTGAAGTTCTCGGCACCGTTGTCGGTGCTGAAGGCCAGGATCGTATCGCCTTCGAGCCCATCGTCGGCCAGCTTCTTCATGACAGCGCCAACGATATCGTCGAGCTGCGCCATGCCGGCCTCTTGGATTGTCCAACCGTTTTGCGGCGTGCGCATCTTCTGGTACTTTTCCGACAGGTGCGTGACGACGTGCATGCGCGTGGGATTGAGCCAGACAAAGAACGGCTTGTTATCCTTCTTCGCCTGGTCGATGAACTTGACGGCCGCCGCCAGAATCTCGTCGTCGACCGTTTCCATGCGCTTCGGGTAGAGGGTTCCGGCGTCTTCGATCTTCTGCTTGCCGACCTTACCCCAGCGCGGATCAACGGTCGCGTCGTCGCGGTCGGTGGCCCAGCAGTGCAGCATGTTGCGCGGGCCAACCTTGTCTTTGAGTTCCGGAGGATAGTTCGGGTGCGCGGGGTCCTCCATGGCGTCGAGGTGGTATAGATAGCCGAAAAACTCGTCGAAGCCGTGTACCGTCGGCAGGAATTCGTTCTTGTCGCCGAGATGATTCTTGCCGAATTGCCCCGTTGCGTAGCCCATCGACTTGAGCGCCGTGGCGATCGTGGGGGCCTGGGCGGGCATGCCCAGTTCGGCGCCGGCCTGGCCCACGGTCGTCAGACCGGTGCGGATGGGGAGCTGGCCCGTGATGAAATTGGCGCGCCCGGCCGTGCAACTCGCTTCAGCATAGTAGTCGGTAAAGATCATGCCCTGCGCGGCCAAGCGATCCAGATGCGGCGTGCGACCGGCCATCATGCCGCGATGGTAGGCGCCGATGTTAAACCACCCGACGTCGTCCCCCATGATGAAGATGATGTTCGGCTGCTTCGGACGCCCCTGCGCGTGAACGGGAGGCGCACAAGCGATCGAAAGCGCACACGCCAACAGTGCGAAACCGGCGGCACGTAACGGATGGCGATTCATCGGTGAACCTCCTGAGCAGGGCGGTAAGCGACCCTTGATGAACGTGAAACACACGCTGGCGGCATCATGCCGCGGTCGAATCGACATAGAATTGTTCGATGGGTGGCATCAACATAGCCGCGCGCAAGGAGCGCTGCAAACAGTGTCGGTTGAAAATGCCTCGATTCGCCGAGGGGCAATCGGCAGGTAGAATGCGGACGTGGCCCGAGTCGACTTTGAGGGCACTGCGATGGTTTTTCCGATCAGCGACGACAACTCCGATTTGCGCTCGGTGCCAGTTGTCAATTACGCGATCATCGCCATCAACGTCTTCGTGTTCGTTGTGTTCCAGGGAATGGGCACGAACGAACAGTTCACCTACAAGTACGCCACGGTGCCAGCCGAAATCAAGACGGGCAAGGACGTCGTCACCGACGAGCGCATCGTCGTCGATCAAAATACCGGCCAGCAGTTTCAAGTACCTGGCCTGCAGCCGACGCCGATCTCGGTTTACCTGACCCTCTTGTGGTCGATGTTCATGCATGGCGGCATCGCGCACATCGCCGGCAACATGTGGTTTCTATGGATCTTCGGCGACAATGTCGAAGATCGCATGGGACACGGGCGCTATGCGATCTTCTATATGCTGAGTGGTGTGATCGCGTCGATCAGTCACGTGCTCATGAACATGAATGGTGCCAACAGCCTGGTGCCCAGTCTGGGCG
>DASZWQ010000174.1 GCA_035546535.1 Pirellulales bacterium
AGCTTCAAGTTGTCGGTCACCAATTCCGGCGCCTCGGTCATGTGCGTCCGCGCGTCGTTGATCGCCGACCGCACCTCGGTTTGGATCGCCTGCTGCAAAACCCGCCGATCGCGATCCACCGCATCCAGCAGCCCGCCGTCGGCCTCGATATCCGACCGAGCAGGGGCCTCGGTCCCGTCTTCTTGCAGAGTCGCGAACTTCATCGCCGGCAGCGGCTTGTCGGATTGTTGCTGCTGATCGGCGATGCGCACGATGGCGCTGGCTTCCTCGTCGGCTGCGTTTGCTTCAAGAGCTTGTTCGGCCAGCCGCCGCGCTTCGTCGGCATTGCCGGAGGCCAGGGCCACGCGTCCGAGCCGGTTCAGGCCGGCAGCGTCTTCCCCGTACATGCGGCGCACTTCGTTCAAGCCTTGCGTGCCGAGAGTCGGCAGCGTCAGTCCCCCATCGTGCTGAGCGGACTGCACGAGCGGCGCCAAAAAGGCAAAGTCCGAACTCGGCGCCGAGGGCTTGAGCTGCCAGTCAAGCTGTGCATTCTGCCCTTCCGCATCCGCGGTCATCTTGATCGACGTCGGCTCGGTCACCTGGCCCTTGCCGACCAGGATCGTGTCACGGTCGTAGCGCAGCGGCAGGGCGCGCTTGCCGGATACTGCTTGCAACGAATCGGGCAGCGTCACGCTCTTGGGCCACACGACTGGTGCTTCGACGGCCGAGGCGAGCCAATTGCCGATCTGCGCTCCCGTGTAATTCTCGCCGTCCACGGCCATCACGCCGCCTGTCTGATTGGCCAGGCAGGCCAACAGCTGGGTATCGACGCGCGGGCCAATCGCATAGCTGCTCACCGGTACGTGCTGCGCCGTGAGCCGATCGAGGATCGGATGCAGAGCTTCGCTGGCCAGCAGGTTCGCCGTGCTCATGCCGTCGCCGATGTACACGGCGGCGCGTCCGCGAGCGGCGCCTTTCGCCGCGGCGAACGAGTCCGAAGTAGACAGTAACGCGCCTGCCATGTCGGTGGCGCCGAGTGGAATGCGCTCACGCAAAGCGGAAAGCGCGGCGCGGGTTTCAGGACCGCCCGGCGCGGCGAAGCGCTCCATCAGTGGAATCGCGTTGAGATCCACGGCGTACAGACGCACCTGATCGCCAGGAGCAAGCCCTGCGAGCGTCGCGTCGAGCGCTTGCATCGCCTTGTCACGATACGCGCCCGTCTGACTGGCCGAGGTGTCGAACAGAATCACGACGTCGCGAGGTTTGGCGGTCGGCCGCGGCATGGTCGGCGCCAAGCTCAGCGCGAAGAAGCTTTCTCCATCTTTGCTGAAAGCATCGACCCGAGCACCGTTCGTACCGCCTCCGGTGAGGGAGGGCTCGGCGTTTTTAGCGGGCCCCGCTCCACGAGCGATCATGGCACTTGCCAAAGCAAGCGCGGCCCAGGTGCAGCCTACACACAACCAGCGACTGTTTTTCGACATGACAATGTCCCCTAAGACGCGGCGCAGACTCGGGGGGCCTCCGTGTTCCGTAACGGCTGCCGGCACTACGCGCGACAATATTGGGCCGGAAATGGCCCTAGCGAACCAGCCTTGAGTTTATTCAACCGGCTGGAGTTATGCCAACGAAAAAAGCCCGTGATTCCGCCATGCAAGCAGCAGAAAAACGGGCTTCCGGATTGCTATGTAGCGAACGATTTGGAGAGGGGCCGTCCCCAAAACCCGCCCCCCCGAAGGCAGAGGACAGGACGAGCACAATCCGTTGAATCGTTACAGGGCGATCAGTGCGCCTTGCGGGCGGATGGCGCTCGTTGTCGACCGTCCGCTATGACTGCTGGGGATCGCGGCCTGACGATGCGGGTCGGCGAGCTTCGGCAGCCAGGCCGCCAACTCGGCCGAGACGCCGGCGATCATGCGGTCGCGCGAGCTGCTCAGCCAGCGGAGCACCGTCCAAGCCTCTTGCCCGAGCCCGCGGCAAAACTCGGCGATGGGCAACTCCGCACGCTCGGCCAACCAGCCCTCGGCGGTATGAGCGGGCAGTTCTTGCAGCTCGTCCCAGGCGAACTCGCAACGGCTGGCTTGGGCAATCGCCTCGTTCCATGCCAAGGCGTGGGGCAAGCCGCCAAAGGCGATGGCCGCATCCAAAGCGAGTCGCTCGCTCGCCGCGGTGATGGGAGTGCTGGCCTCGCGGGCGGCAGTTGCCTCACGCTGCCAGTCCATCGCGTCGGCGGCCTCGATTTGCTCCGCAGCAAGGCTGGCCACAAACGCGTAGTTGCAGGGCCACGGACCAAAGATGCAGCCAGCAAATTCTGCTTCTGGCGCGGCCGGCGGAGCGAGATCTCGATTCGCGGCCGCGGCGGCTTCGGCTTCGTAGGCCAATTGGCAAGCGGTCTCTTCATCGAGGTGCAGGGCGACCGTCAGCGGCGAACCCGGCCCGGTCAGAATGACCCAGTCGTCCAATACCGAGATGCCTTCGTCGGCAACCACCTCGACGACGCAAGAAGCTTCGTTCAGCAAATCTTCGGCCAGTCCGACAGTTCCAACGCAATGCCAGCCCTCGGCAGCTTCATCAATGTCGAGGCGATAGATGTCGATCGGGCGACCGGTCGATTCGTGCCCCCCGTCGGCAAATCCGACGGCCAGCAGCAAGGACGTAAACGTAGCGAAGAACAGAAGCAGGCTCGCTCTGGAGCGACGCATGCGCAGATCTCCCGTGTATGTATGGGGGGGCGACGGCGGGACCCTCGGCCCGGCAGCAACGTTTAGGGCCTTCGCTCTTGCGAGCACGCCGCCGAGAGAATGCAAGGTTTGGTAGTCGTATCGGTGCTTGCAGACTGGGGGCATTAGGTAACTGGCATGCGAACCGGTTATTCGCTTTGAGTTTGTGTGTTCGCGCGAATGCGCGCGCCAGAGCGCGAAATACCGACTTTGCGTGTGCACATCGTGCGATCCACAAAAGCAGCAAGTGCGATCAACTCGAATCGGCAAGGGTGAGACAGTGCATCTGACCTCGCCTCGATGTGCGGAATTGCGTATCCTGAGTGGCCTCTGCTAGTTGCGCGTGGGCGTCTACTTCCGCTTGTTGTCGTCTTCGGATTCCCCGCATGAGGAAATATCTGCTGGGCTGCCTGCTCTCCGCGGCATTGGGGGCGGCGGTGGCCACCTATTGGCAAGATGTGGCGACCGAATCGGTCGCCGAGGCGCAGGAGCCGGGCCGCGGCCAATTGTTGAGCGCCGAGGTGACGCGCCTCAGCCCCGCGCCGAAGTCACCCTTCGATGCTCCGGACGAGTTAACGCCCGAAGAGCGGGTCAATATCGCGGTTTACGAGAATGTGAATCGCAGTGTCGTGAACATCAACACGAAGGCCCGGAGCGAAGCCTTCTTCTTTCTCGAGGTGCCCACCGAGGGGGTAGGCTCGGGATCGGTCCTCGATAAATCCGGCCACATCCTTACCAATTACCACGTTGTCGAGGGCGCGAAGGCCATCGAAGTTTCGCTCTACAACGGCCAGTCGTACAGCGGAAAACTCGTGGGGGCCGATCCCAGCAGCGACCTGGCGGTGCTGTCGATCGAAGCGCCGCCCGACTCGCTGTTTCCGGTGACGATCGGGGACTCGTCGAGCTTGAAAGTCGGGCAGAAGATCTACGCGATCGGCAATCCTTTCGGTCAGGAACGCTCGCTGACGACCGGCATTATTTCGAGTTTGAATCGCTCGCTCCCCATCGGCAATCACATCCGTTTGCGATCGATTATCCAGATCGACGCGGATATCAATCCCGGCAACTCCGGTGGACCGCTCTTGGATACCCGCGGACGATTGATCGGCATGAACACGGCGATTGCCAGCCGCACGGGGCAGAGTACCGGCGTGGGCTTCGCCATTCCCGTCAGCACGATTTCGTTGTTTGTTCCGCAATTAATCGAAAAGGGACGGGTCATCCGCCCCGAGACCGGTATTACCCGGGTCTATGAAACCGAGCACGGCCTTTTGATCGCGGGCTTGTTGCCAGGAGGGCCAGCCGAAACGGCGGGCCTGCGCGGCCCGCAGATCAAGAAAGATCGTCGCCGGCAGGGGCCCTTCGTCTACGAATCGACGCAGGTCGACCGGTCCGCGGCGGACCTGATCGTGGCGGTCGACAACGTGCCGATCACCACGGCCGACCAGTTTCTTGCCGCGGTCGAAAGTAAGCAGCCGGGCGAGCAAGTCGCGATTCGAGTGAAACGACAGGGGCAAGACGTCACGGCCCACGTGCGACTGGTCGAATCGCATTAAGGGCGTTCAAGTCGTCGAACAGACGCCTCGAATCTGTCACGCGCCGCGGCAATGCCTTTCTCTAGAAATCCTCTTGCACGTTGCCGCAGATTTCGTCCCGTGCGTCGGACCGCAATACCGCCACGATGCGCTCCTCGCAATTCGTGCAGATGAACTGCCGCGGCTCCTCGCAAAGCAGAGGCTGCCGCAGCGGCAGGCTTTCGCCGCAGCGAGGGCAAGCGTCGATCGGACGGATCAGCAGGTCGTGCAGATCGCCGACCTGCCAGAACCGGGGCAAAAACCACGTGATGCCCAACTCGGCGAAATCTTGACGATCGTCGCCTTCGCTGCTGCCAACGATCGTCAGGCCGGGCTGCACGGCGCGCAACTCGTCGGCCAGCAGGCCGTGATCGATATCCGCGACCAGGCCGTCGAGAATTGCCACCGACACGTCCGGTTCGGACTGCAACACCTGTTTGGCCTCGCAGCCATTGCTAACGACGTGGGGCGTGTAGCCGGCGGCTCGCAACGTGTCGTATGCGAGCTTCGCCACGGTTTGGGAAGAAGAGACCACGAGCACGCTGCCCGGCAGTTGCGGCCGAACGACGCACGTCGCCTGGCGAACCGCACCGGCAACTTCCGTGAGAGAGAACGGCTTCTCGATGAACGAAAAGACGTTTGCCTCCGCGGCGCGGTCTTTGAGCTCCTGGGACGGGTATCCGGTGATCAGGATCGTTTGCAGATTTGGGTTAGCCGCCCGCACGGCCTCCGAGACTTGCAGGCCGTCGAGCGGGCTGCGGAGCATCCAGTCGGCGATCAGCACGCAGGGCAACCAGGAAGTACCAAAGTCGACGGCCGCCTCGGCGGTGGTCGCGGTCTTGACTTCGTGGCCTTCGCGCGTGAGCCAGTCGCGTAGGAACACCCCGTACTGCGGTTCGTCATCGACGATTAAGACGCGTGGCATCGAGAGCGCCTCGTGTAGGATTTGCGAACGTTGATTCGAACTGTCAGCGGTTCTACAGGGAACGATAAAGTCACTGCCAGAGCTTACCTACTGTCGCAATTCTCGTCGAAGTGAATTTTGTCCCGCAGAAGCCTTTTTTTGCGTCCGATGGCCCACCGTCGGAAGCACCTTTGCGGACGGTAACGACTGGTTTCCACGGGTACCGTCAGGAGAGTCGGCCACCCCCGTGTCGTCGATATGGGAACCGCCGAAGTGCGCCTGCGGTGCAACCGCCGGTGGCCCGTTACAAACGCCGAATACGCGTCAAATCGGGCTACGGATGGCACGGCGGCGGACGACGCGGATTTCACGGCATGCACGGCGAAGCCTGGCGAAATGGGGGAAGGATTCCGCCGCCGCGAGGGCTGCCGAACGGAGACGCTTGGAGGGGAATCTTTTTTCGATTCACAGAACCGCTTGACACTGTCCGACGTATCCGTAGAATGCACGATCCCAGCAGGGAACTTGATAGCACACTGTGCTATTGAGGGCTCGGCGGGGAGCGTTCGATCTTTGACAATTTGGTAGTGATCCCAAGTTAATTTTTCAGCCAGCACAAGACTGTGACTGAAGCTCGGGATGCGTCTTGCGGGAGAGGCAACTCTTACCGGAAGGGGCATTGCGAGCGATTACTTAATCAGACCGTTTCGTTTTGGTTAACAGCTCCGGTTGGGTCGTCGCGGCAGGTGGACCGAAAGGTCCGAATGGCGTGAAGGCTCAATCGGGTTAAGCAAACAAAAATTGAAGGGTTTGATCCTGGCTCAGAATGAACGTTGGCGGCGTGGATTAGGCATGCAAGTCGAGCGAGAAACCCCGCAAGGGGTGGAAAGCGGCGTAAGGGAGAGGAACACGTGGTTCATCTGCCCTCAGGTCCGGGATAGCTGCGGGAAACTGCAGGTAATACCGGATGACATCTCCGGATCAAAGGTGTGATTCCGCCTGAGGATGAGACCGCGTCCTATTAGCTAGTTGGTGAGGTAATGGCTCACCAAGGCAATGATGGGTACCGGGTGTGAGAGCACGACCCGGCTCACTGGGACTGAGACACTGCCCAGACACCTACGGGTGGCTGCAGTCGAGGATCTTCGGCAATGGGCGCAAGCCTGACCGAGCGACGCCGCGTGTGGGATGAAGGCCTTCGGGTTGTAAACCACTGTCAGAGGGGATGAAATGCGTACGGGTTCTCTCGTACGTTTGACATAGCCTCAGAGGAAGTACGGGCTAAGTTCGTGCCAGCAGCCGCGGTAAGACGAACCGTACAAACGTTATTCGGAATCACTGGGCTTAAAGGGTGCGTAGGCGGCGGCGCAAGTTGGGTGTGAAATCCCTCGGCTCAACCGAGGAACTGCGCTCAAAACTGCGTCGCTTGAGGGAGATAGAGGTGAGTGGAACTTAGGGTGGAGCGGTGAAATGCGTTGATATCCTAAGGAACACCAGTGGCGAAAGCGACTCACTGGGTCTCCACTGACGCTGAGGCACGAAAGCTAGGGTAGCGAACGGGATTAGATACCCCGGTAGTCCTAGCCGTAAACGATGAGCACTGGGTTGAAGGGTCCTCCATAGCCCTTCAGCCGTAGCGAAAGTGTTAAGTGCTCCGCCTGGGGAGTATGGTCGCAAGGCTGAAACTCAAAGGAATTGACGGGGGCTCACACAAGCGGTGGAGGATGTGGCTTAATTCGAGGCTACGCGAAGAACCTTATCCTAGTCTTGACATGCACGGATTAACTCTCTGAAAAGAGAGCCAGGCCTTCGGGTACAACGTGCACAGGTGCTGCATGGCTGTCGTCAGCTCGTGTCGTGAGATGTCGGGTTAAGTCCCTTAACGAGCGAAACCCTTGTCACTAGTTGCCAGCGGGTCATGCCGGGGACTCTAGTGAGACTGCCGGTGTTAAACCGGAGGAAGGTGGGGATGACGTCAAGTCCTCATGGCCTTTATGACTAGGGCTGCACACGTCCTACAATGGCACGCACAAAGGGAAGCAAACTCGTGAGAGCCAGCAAATCCCAAAAAACGTGCCCCAGTTCGGATTGCAGGCTGCAACTCGCCTGCATGAAGCCGGAATCGCTAGTAATCGCAGGTCAGCATACTGCGGTGAATGTGTTCCTGAGCCTTGTACACACCGCCCGTCAAGCCACGAAAGTGGGGGGTATCCGAAGTCGCCGTGCTAACCGCAAGGAAGCAAGCGCCGAAGATAAACTCCGCGATTGGGACTAAGTCGTAACAAGGTAGCCGTAGGGGAACCTGCGGCTGGATCACCTCCTTTCTAAAGGATTCTATCTTCAAGATGATCACGTCATCGAGAAGATCATGAATTGTGGAGACAGTTCTTGTGCTTGGGCTTGAGATCGGCCGGATGTCCTAACCGACATCCTGGCAGCTACCAAATTGAAGAAGTAAAGACCCGTCGCAGGCGAGCCAGCTTGCGACGGGTTTTTTTGCGCGCCCATGTCTCGCTGCGCACCCAAGAAGCTGGCATCTCAAGCCGATCGAACGGAAACCGACAGCTTGTCCGCTCCCGGCCGCTTCAACCGATAACGTCCAGATAGACGTAGGCACGCTCCCCTTCGATCGGTCGATTCCGCCAGGCTTCGATCTGCGCGTAAATCTTCCGGTTCAGCTCATTGACCGTGCTCGGACTGACCCGCGTGCCCCACAAACCGGGAACGATTTGAAACGGCCCTGATAGACGTGGCCATAGCCGAGCCGCCGCTTGGCCCGCACCCACCGCGTCGCATGCGTCACCGTGAGCCGTTGAAAGAATCGTCCCAATTGACCTTCCGCATCGGGCCACACCACA
>DASZWQ010000175.1 GCA_035546535.1 Pirellulales bacterium
GACCACCCGACGTTGCACCTCGAACGACTACGCTTCAAACGCATGCTGGATTGGATCGTCCACCAAATCGTCGCCGTACTCCACGACGGCTCAACACCTTGCGTTGAAACCGGACCTTAACACGTGACTTGGCACTACTGAGTGATGAACGGAAGAAAGAATTGATAGTTGTAAATGCAATTTCTGGTTGTCATGCTCGCTGCTCATCAATCATCGCTCAGCGCACCACACTTGTTCATTCAAAGTGTGCATTCTTACTTCGCATTTCCTCCGTGCCTCAGTGTCTCCGTGGTGAGAATTCTTCCGTCGTAACAATCTGATCAGGACCAATGACTGTAACGCCTCTAGACCTCAGCAAGCTCAAGGTGTTTCCGCTCAGCGAGCGGCAGCATCTGACGCGCGCCGACGATATCCTTATCGATCCCGACCGTGCGCCGAAGGAGATTTCGCCCGCCAACAAAGCGTTGGTCGAGCAATGTGCCGAGCGGATGCGCACGGCGCGCGAGCGCGGCGCCTCGATCATGTTGATCTACGGCGCGCACTTGTTGCGCAATGGCGCGGCGCAGATTCTCTCGCGCATGATGGCCGAAGGCTGGCTTACGCATCTGGCCACCAACGGCGCCGGTACGATCCACGATTGGGAGTATGCCTGGTTCGGTGCCTCGACCGAAAGCGTGGAAATGAACGTCGCCTCGGGCACGTTCGGCACCTGGGACGAAACCGCCACCAACATTCATCGTGCGATCATGGCCGGGGCGCTCGATGGGCTGGGCTACGGCCGTGCACTCGGCCGGTTGATTCACACTGACGGCGTGACGCTGCCGACGACAGAAGAATTGTCCGCGGCGATTGCCCGTGAACCGGAACATCCATTAACCGCAGCCCGGGCCGACTTGCTGCGCGCCATGCGGGAACAACACTGGCCGGCCGGCCGCATCGAAGTCAAGCATCGCTGGAAGCACGCCTCGATCCTGGGCGAGGCCGCGCGACATGGCGTGCCGCTGACCGTGCATCCGGGCATCGGTTACGACATCATCTCGAACCATCCGGTGTTCAGCGGCTCGGCGATCGGCCGCGCGGCGGAATGGGATTTCAAACTCTTCGGCGGCTCGACGGAAAATCTCGATCACGGCGTGGTGCTCTCCGTCGGCTCGGCCATCATGGGCCCGCAGGTGTTCGAAAAAAGCGTCAGTTGCGTGAACAACCTGCGACTGCAAAGCGGCCGCGCGATTCTCAAGGACCACTCGATCTTCGTGGTTGACCTGCAAGACGGCGGCGGCTGGGACTGGACCGCTGGCGAGCCGCCGAAAACGAACCCTGCCTACTACCTGCGCTTCTGCAAAAGCTACTCGCGCATGGGAGGCAGCATGCAGTATCTGCAATGCGACAACGCCGCGTTCATTCACAACCTGTACGCGGCAGTGATGCGGGAAGCGTAGTTGGCAACATGCCACGCCTTTGATGTATCATTTCCGGCAGCGGAAACAGTGCCATGGCGACGAAAAAGAATTGCGCGATCTGGCTGCAATGCCTGGCCTTCGCCATCATGGGCTGGCAATCGGTTCTCGCTTCGGCAGGGCAGTTGCAAAAGCCTCGCGACGACGAGGTAGCTGCCAAGCAACCCCCCAAAAAATTCGTCAAGCGGTCAAACTTCACGCACCCGATGCCTGTCAAAGGCCGCGCTATGAATGGCCAAGGGGGGCCGGTTGCTAGCGCGAAAATCTACGTGGCGTCGAAGCTTGCCGGCTGGAAGCGCATTGCGTCGGGCGAAACAAACGGGGCGGGCCACTACGAACTTCGCGATGTCGAGCTGCCGATCGAGACGGCGAACTCGGAATCGGAAAAGGATCGGGGCGCCTTTGAGGTGTTTGGCGAAGCTGACGGATACGGTTTCGCGTGGCGAACCAAGGAATGGTTTTATCCGCAGCAGCAGCAGCAGCCAAAGCCCGAAGCAACAATCGTCCTTGACCTTGTGTTTCCACCGCCTGCGGCGCTTAGCGGGCGAATCGTTGATGAGTTCGGAAAACCTCTGCCCAACACTGTACTCACTCTCAAGTATTGCTCGACGACACCTCCGGAAGGCTATGGCCCGAACCGCGAGTTCAGAGTGATGAGTCCTGCCAATGAGCTCGAATCACTGAACGACCGGGACAGTGTGCCGCCCGAGATCAGGATTCGCACGACGGATGCCGACGGGCGATTTAGCTTCACGCAATTGCCCAAGGACTGTCGATTCCGGATTGCTGTTTCGCCGCCGAACTTCGCTGGCCGCAGCATCTGGGCCGCGACGCGCGACGATCTGCGAGATGACGAAGGAAACACGATTCTCAATGGCGACATCGTTGTGGAGTTTGCTCATCCGCGCGTCGTTCCGATCCAGGTCCTATATGGCGACACTGACAAGCCTGCCCGGAGAGTGCTTGTCCAAGGGGACAGCGCCGGCGCGCACTGGTCGGAAACATCTGATGAGGAAGGACGCGTCACGTTGCGCTTACCACCAGGCGCTTACCGATTGCAACTTCTTCCCGAACATGGCACGAGCTACCTCGTTTCCGACAGTGACTTCGTCGTCAGTGCATCGGATCAGGAGCCGATCCTCGCGCGGTTGCGACCGGCGGCCGTGGTCGAAATTACAGTCATCGATGCCGATACGGGCGTGGGAATCCCCGATGTGGACGTATGGCGCGAGGTGAACGTCCCTGCGACGCCTGACGAACCTGCTCGAACTTATCGGGAGACGCCCTATTTCCGAAGTTGGGAGGTTGCCACCCGCATAGCGCACGTGGAACGCCCGCACACTGACGAAAATGGCAAATTACGGATGCTCTTTGAAGCACGCCCGCAGCGGATCGGCGTCGCCCTTCATTCGCAGCCGCGCGGGTATCGCGTCGTGGAGGAGAATGGCCAGGTCATCTTATGCGGTGCCGGAAAGACGGTGCAGGTGACGTTTCACCTGCGGAAGATCAAGCCCGCGGCCAACGCCAAAGCGCGCTGATTCCGAAGGCTGTAGACGTCAATTCAACTCGCTCGCCTCTTCCCAGTGCGGATACAGCGTAGCCAGTGCCGCTTGCTGCTCGGTGATTTCGGCTTGGATCGCGCGCACGCGTTGCCCGTCGCGGAGGGCTTCGGGCGTGGCCAGTTCGGCGTGCAGCGCCTCGACGCGTGATTCGCGCTCGAAGATTTCCTTCTCCAGATCGGCCACCTTGCGATACGGGAATTTGCGTTTCGGCTTGGTCGCCTTGTCGTTTCGCCCCGTGCGTTTGGCGGCGGGCTTCTCCCGTTCGTCATCAGCTTTCGTTCCCGCTCCGCCGCCGGCCAGCCCTTGCGAGACCAGATGCTGATAGGCGTCGTAATTTCCCGCGACCTCGCGGAATCGACCCGGCTCGACCACCAGCACGTGATCCACGACGCGGTTGAGAAAGTACCGGTCGTGGCTCACCAGCAGCACCGTGCCGTCGAATTCCAAGAGCGACCGCTCGAGCGAATCGCGAGCCCACAGGTCCAAGTGATTCGTCGGCTCGTCGAGCACCAGAAAATTCGCATCGTCGGCCGCGAGCTGCGCAAGCGCCGCGCGGCTGCGCTCGCCACCGCTCAGACTGTCGACGCGCTGAAACACCGCATCCCCCACGAGCCCGAATCGCGCGAGCAGGCCGCGCCGCTGCGGTTCGTTGAACTGCTTGCGCGCCGGGCGGATCGCGTCGACCACTTGTGCGTCGCAATCCAGGCTGCGCAGCTGTTGATCGTGATATCCGATGCGGACGTTCGTGCCGATGATCGCCCGACCTTCGTCAGCCTTCTCTTCACCAACCAGGCAGCGCAACAGGGTGGTCTTGCCCGACCCGTTCGGCCCGAGGATTCCCCACCGCTCGCCGCGCTGGATATCGAATGACAGGTCGGCGAACAGCGGCCGATCGTAGCCCTTGGCCAGATGCTCGACGCGCAGGACGACGTCCCCCGTCCGGTCGGCGGGCGTAAAGCCCATCGGCGGCGCCTGGATTTCGCGCGGAGCCTCGACGCGTTCGATGCGGGCGAGCTTTTTGCGACGGTCTTCGGCTTGCGCGTGGTTCTGCCCGTAATGATTGCGACGAATGAAATCCTCGGTCTTGGCGATCAGCTCTTGCTGCTTCTCGTAGGTGCGCGCCTGCACCTCCAGGCGTTGCGCCTTTTGCCGCCAATAGGCCGAGAAATTGCCGGTGTAGCTATCGACCGTGCCGCGAAACAGCTCGACCGTGCGATTGGTCACCTTGTCGAGAAAGTAACGATCGTGGCTGACGATGATCATCGCCTGCGGACTATCGGCCAGAAACCGTTCGAGCCATTGCGTGGCTTCGATATCGAGATGATTCGACGGCTCGTCGAGCAGCATCAGATCCGGCTCGGACAACAACAGCCGCGCGAGCAACAACCGGTTGTGCTGCCCACCGCTGAGCGTTTCGATCGGCTGCTGGAAAGCCTCGCGCGAAAAGCCGAGCCCTTCCAGCACGCGCTCGATGCGGTGATCGATGTTGTAGGCGTCGCGATGTGTCAGTTCATGCTGCAGCCGTTCGTACCGTTCGGCCAGCCGCTTGTGCTCGGCCGGGTCGTTGGCCGCGGCCAGCTCGTGCGCGGTGCGCTCGGCATCGGCCGCGAGCGCCGTCAGGCTTGAAAGTGCCGACGCCGCTTCCTCCCACAGCGTGCGGCCGGGCACGATCGTCGGCTGCTGTTCGAGATAGTCGAGCCGGGCCGACGAATGCAATTCCACCGTGCCGCCGTCGGCCGACTGGTGTCCGGCGAGGATCGACAACAGTGTCGTTTTGCCGGCCCCGTTCGGACCGACCAGGCCGATCTTGTCGCCCGGGCGCACCTCGAACGTGACCCCGTCCAGAACGGGATCGGGTCCGAAATGTTTGACGATATCGGCGACGTTGAGCAGGATCATGGCGGTCGGGTTTTGTGTTCCGAAAGAGCGAGTTGCCGCGACTATAGGCGGCGCGCCCGGGGGTCGTGAAGTCCATTTGGGTGCGCGCCGCGACGGTACCTCTTTTGGGTACTATAGCAATCGCGAAGCCGGCGTTTCATCGGCCTTTGTGTAGGCCGTGCGTCCGGGCTAGACTGCTATATATAGGGCGGCTCCCACCTGCATCGATCGCGCCCTCGGCAACGCGGCCTTGCCGATGCACTCACGGCCACCCGCGGACGACGGTCGCGAGCAGAAGTTCGAGCACCGGACCATGAAGAAACTCACCTCCGGCGGCGGCTGGCAGGCCATTCGCTACACGTTCAGCAAAGCCCGTCAGGCGGGCGGAATCTTGAAGCTGTGGCGAGCCATGCGCTCGCGCAATGCCTGCAAGACGTGCGCTCTCGGCATGGGGGGGCAGGCGGGCGGCATGGTCAACGAGGCCGGCCACTTCCCCGAGGTCTGCAAAAAATCGTTGCAGGCCATGGTCTCTGACATGCAAGGAGGCATTCCGCCCGAGTTCTTCGCCACGTATTCCGTCGCGCAGATGCAGCAGTTCACCCCGCGCGAGCTGGAACACCGTGGACGGCTGACGCAGCCCATGTTGCACAGGCGCAATGAAAATTTTTATGAGCCGATCACCTGGGAAGACGCGCTGGCGCGGATTGCCGACAAGCTGCGCGGCCTGCGGCCTGACGAGACGTTCTGGTACACCAGCGGTCGCAGCTCGAACGAAGCCGGCTTCCTGGTGCAGCTCATGGCCCGGCTGTACGGCACCAACAACGTCAACAACTGCAGCTACTACTGCCATCAGGCGAGCGGCGTCGGCCTGGCCAATACACTGGGCACCGGCACGGCCACCGTGCAGCTCGAAGATCTGGAGCATACGGACCTGGTGTTTGTCATCGGCGGTAACCCGGCCAGCAATCATCCGCGGCTGATGACGACCTTGATGCACGTCCGCCGCCGCGGCGGGCAAGTCATCGTGATCAACCCGGTGCGCGAAACCGGCATGGTCAACTTTCGCGTGCCGAGCGATCCGCGCAGCATGCTCTTCGGCAGCGCGATCGCCAGCCTGTACGTCCAGCCCGACATCGGCGGCGATCTGGCATTGCTTACCGGCATCGCCAAGCGCATCGTCGAGATGGGAGCCATGGACCAGCGCTTTCTCAGCGAGTATTGCCACGGCTGGACGGAGCTGGAAGCAAATCTGCGCTCGCTCGACTGGCGCGATCTCTGCGAGCGCAGCGGGGTCGCCAAGAGCGACATCGACAGAATCGCCGAGCTTTATGCGCGGGCCAAGAACGCCGTCTTCTCCTGGACGATGGGAATCACGCATCACCTGCACGGCGTGCAAAATGTCGAAGCGATCACGAACCTGGCGCTCTTGCGCGGCATGGTGGGTCGGCCGCAGGCGGGCTTGCTGCCGATTCGCGGCCACTCGAACGTGCAAGGAATTGGCTCGGTCGGCGTATCGCCGAAACTGAAGGACGCCGTGTTCGACCGATTGCAGAACTACTTCGGCGTGCAACTGCCGACGGCGCCGGGCCTCGACACCATGGCTTGCATGGAAGCGGCCGAGACGGGCCGGCTGCGGTTCGGTTTCTGCCTGGGCGGAAATCTCTTCGGCTCGAACCCCGATGCCACGTACGCGGCCCGGGCGATTGCGAACCTGGACATGATCGTCTACCTGAACACGACCTTGAACACAGGGCACGCCCATGGCCTGGCCGGGGAAACGATCATCCTGCCGGTGCTCGCGCGCGATGAAGAGCCGGAAGTCACGACGCAGGAATCGATGTTCAACTACGTGCGCTTGAGCGACGGCGGGCCGGCCCGGCACGTCGGACCGCGCAGCGAAGTCTCGACGATCGCCGACCTTGCCGGTCGCGTCATGCCGGGCCATCAACCGATCGACTGGCACGGTATGCAGAGCACGCACCGCATTCGCGAGGCCATCGCGGCGATCGTGCCGGGCTTCGAGCAGATCGCGACGATCGACCAGACCAAGAAGGAATTCCAGATTCCCGGCCGTACCTTCCACACGCCCGAGTTCAAAACGCCCGACGGCAAGGCGCGCCTGAAAGTACACGAACTGCCCGATACGGGAGTCACCAACGGCCAGTTGCGGCTGATGACCGTGCGCAGCGAAGGGCAGTTCAATACCGTGGTGTACGAGGACTACGACCTGTATCGCAACCAGGACCGGCGCGACGTGATTCTCATGCATCCACAGGATATCGCGCGGCTGGGACTGCGGGCCGAAGAACGCGTGACGGTGTCGAGCGAAGTCGGCACGATGCCGCGGATCCTCGTGCGCTCTTTCGAAGAGATCAAGCCAGGCAACGTGCTGATGTATTATCCCGAGGCCAACGTGCTGGTCCCCCGGCACGTCGATCCGGCCTCGAAAACGCCGGCTTTCAAATCGATCCTGGTGCACGTCGAGTCGCCGGTGCGCGTCGCGGCCGGGGCGGGGGTTTAGCGGCTCTTGCAAACTCGGCCGCGTTCGAAATGATCGAACCGCGGCGCGGGTCATGAATGCCTCGATTGTATGTGAGTGACGGTCCCTACCCTCCCCCGACCCCTCCCTGACAGGGAGGGGAGTTTTTTTGGCGTTTAGACGAAGCGCTGAGTCAAACCGCGCGACCCTCGGGTGCCACTAGTGCCACTTAGTGCCACTGGTAGCTTGTCTACCAGTGTTCGACTTGTGTTCTGCACTGGTGGACGAGCCACCAGTGGCACCCAATTCCTTTTGAAACAGTCAAAGACGGTCTAAGCTCTCTCCCATGGATCCCGAAGCGCAATTCCTGTTCGTCACTTGCCAGGTCGGCGCCGAGCCGGCCGTGAAGAGCGAATTCGCGCGGCGCTGGCCTGCGTTTCGCTTTGCGTTTTCGCGCCCCGGGTTTCTGACGTTCAAGCTGCCGAGTCCGTACCGCGTGCCGGACGATTTCGATCCGCAGTCGGTCTTCGCCCGCACGTGTGGCATCTGTCTGGGAAAAGTGACGGGCGCCCACGATGATGAGCTGGCCGGCGCCGCGTGGAAGCTGGTTGCCGGGCGGAGCTTTACGCGGCTGCACGTCTGGCAGCGCGATTTACGCGCGCCGGGCGATCATGACTTCGAACCGGGCCCGACCGACGCCGCGGCCGTGGCGCGTACCGCGCTTGGTCGCCAGGCGCCCCCCGCGTTCGCGACGCTGGCCGCCGCGCCGTCACTGGCCCAACCCGGCGACCACGTGCTCGACTGCATCTTGATCGACCCGGGACAATGGTGGATCGGCACACATCGCGCGCAGCGCGGTCCCTCATCGCGCGAAGGAGGCTTTTACGACGTGCGGCCGCCCGCCGACATGGTCTCGCGCGCGTATTTGAAAATGTGCGAAGCGCTCGCGTGGTCGCACTTGCCAGTCGTCGCCGGGCAACAGGCCGTCGAGCTGGGTTGCGCTCCGGGAGGGAGTTGCCAGGCGCTCTTGGAGCGCGGACTCGCGGTCGTGGGCGTCGATCCGGCGGCCATGCACGCGACGGTGCTCGCGCACCCGCACTTCACTCACTTGCGCAAGCGCGCGGCCGACGTGCGCCGGCGTGAGTTTCGCAAAACGCGCCTGCTGGCGGCCGACATGAATGTGCCGCCGGAGGTCACGCTCGAGGCCGTCGAAGCGATCGTCACGCACCCTGAGGTCCACATCGAGAGCCTGCTTTTGACCTTGAAGTTGCACGATTGGCAACTGGCCGATTCGGTACCCGATTATCTCGAGCGGGTCCGAGCCTGGGGATACCCCGAGGTCCTGGCACGGCAACTGCAGCATGGTCGGCAGGAAATCTGCGTGGCGGCCAGCCGCCCGGCAAAACGCCGCACTCGTGGCGGAGCCAAGCGTCGGCGGACGGCTCGGCCCATGCGTCGCGAACCGCGCGGCTGAAGCGTCGGCGCCCCTATCCTCGCCGGCGAATCGAGATTCCCCGTGTGACCCCACGCCCTAGAATTCGTTCACCGGCCGAGCGCGGTCGCGCGACTTCGGCGGGCGCGTTTGCAATCGGCTTTTCTATCGGAGGTTGGCTCCCATGACCACCGTTTACCAGCCGATCGAAAACTACGGAATCATCGGCAACATGCGCACCGCGGCCCTGGTCGGCATGAACGGGGCCATCGACTGGCTCTGTTTGCCGCACTTCGATTCGCCGAGCGTCTTTGCCGCGATCCTTGATGCGAAAAAAGGAGGAAACTTCCGCATCGCGCCCATCGGCGACGATTTTCGCAACAAGCAGTTCTATTGGCCCGACACGAATATTCTGATCACCCGATTCTTGCACGCGGATGGAATCGGCGAGATCGAGGACTACATGCCGGTCGGCGAGGTGGCGGCCGCGGCCGACGTGCTGGTGCGCCGCGTGCGCGTGGTGCGCGGCCAGGTGTCGTTCCGCCTGGAATGCACGCCGGCGTTCGACTATGCCCGCGCCCCTGCCCAAGTTCATTTCGGCGACCATGGCGCCTACTTCACCGGTTCCGATATCCGTTTGGGCCTGGCCTCGTCGATCCCACTGGTGCGAACGGCTGGCGGCGTAACGGCCGAATTCTCGCTTGCTGAAGGGAAGAGCCTGACTTTCGTGCTGCGTCTTCTCGACGGCGATCGTCCCATGACGTATTGTCCCGGGGGCGAGCACGCCGAAAAGCTCTTTCGCGGCACGGTCGAGTTCTGGCGGCGCTGGCTGTCGGCGTGCTCGTACTCGGGGCGTTGGCGCGAGATCGTGCAGCGGTCGGCGCTCACGCTCAAGCTGTTGTCTTTCGAGCCAACCGGCGCCATCGTGGCCGCTCCCACCTGCAGCTTGCCCGAGACGATCGGCGGCACCCGCAACTGGGATTATCGCTACACCTGGATTCGCGACGCGGCGTTTACGCTGTACGGCTTGCTGCGCGTGGGCTTCACGGACGAGGCATCGCGCTTCGTGAGCTGGCTCAAGGACCGCTGGCAAGAGACGGGTTTCGACGAAACTGGTCCCCTGCAGCTCATGTACGGCATCGACGGACGGGCGGACCTTACGGAAGAGACGCTCGACCATTTGGAAGGCTACCGTGGCTCGGCGCCGGTGCGCATCGGCAACGCCGCGCATCGGCAGTTGCAATTAGACATCTACGGCGAATTGATGGACGCCGCTTATCTTCACAACAAGTATGTAGCCCCCATCGGTTACGACAGTTGGCAACGGCTGCGGCGTCTGGTCGATTGGCTGTGCAACCATTGGCAGCTTCCGGACAACGGAATCTGGGAAGTGCGTGGCGGCGAACGACAGTACGTGTTTTCGAAGTTCATGTCCTGGGTGGCGGTCGACCGCGCCTTGCGCTTGGCCGAAAAGCGCTCCTTTCCCGCCGATCGCGCCCATTGGCTGCGCGTCCGCGACGAGATCTACGAAGAGGTCATGTCCAAAGGCTGGAACGCCGAGCGCAAGGCGTTCGTGCAATCCTACGGTTCCGATGCGCTCGATGCTTCCACCCTGCTCATGCCGCTGACGTTCTTCATGGCCCCGAACGATCCACGCATGTTGAGCACCGTCGACGCGATCCGGAAGTCGGTCGCCTCCGGCGGTCTGGCGGCCGACGGACTGGTCTATCGTTATGATCCCAACGCGGGTCTGGACAACCTCGGAGGCAACGAAGGCACCTTCAACATGTGTTCGTTCTGGCTCGTCGAAGCGTTGACGCGCGCCGGCCTGACCGATCCGCAGCGACTCGAAGATGCCCGGCTGATGTTCGAACAAGTGCTCGGCTACGGCAATCACCTGGGACTCTATGCCGAACAAACAGGCGCCAGCGGCGAGGCGCTGGGCAACTTCCCGCAAGCTTTTACGCACCTGGCCCTCATCAGCGCAGCCTTCAACCTCGATCGCACTCTTGATCAGCACCGTGCCCGCCGCCACCGATAGTCCGCGATCCGCGGAACATCCTTGGCCACGGGGCGGCAGGAAGCAAAAGTCGCTCGCGCCCCGACCAGCGCGGTCGCGATGCCATCGGGCGTGCCCCGGCCGGGAAGGCGCCGACGACAGGTTTTCGTCCGGCAGTCGCTCGCAGCTTACGGCGATGATTTGCCGAGGCGTCGCGGCTGAAGCGGCCTGGCTGCCGGTTGCGCGCCTCTCGGGATCAGTCGCTGGAACGATTCTTGCATGAAGTTTTCACGGGACGTGTGAAAATGCACTGTCTTCGACAAAAGAAGGAGTATCGTCATGGCCCAAGACCCCGTGTGCGGAATGGAAGTAAAGCCCGAGAACGCCGTCGCGAAGGCCGATTACGGCGGCAAGACGTATCACTTTTGCTCGGTCGATTGTCAAAGGCAGTTCAAGGACAACCCGGAGAAGTTCGTCAAGCAACACGCGCAGTCAAAATAGCGGCGTGTTCGGTGCACAGCCTTCGCATTCTCGAATGTTGTTGTAACGTCGCGTCGGGTCGCGGCCAAATGGCTCACTGTCGATCGCGGCAGGCCTTGATCCTAGAGCAGCTTCACGCGGACGGCCGGAGTTCCACGACGCGGTCATCAAGGCTCGCGGCCGCGCCGTTCAACGCCTGCCGAATGTCCGCGTCGTCGAGTTCCGGATACTCGGCGCGAAGCTGTTCACGATCGGGGTACGTCTGCCAAGGCTTCCAGAACCCGGCGGACGGTCAGACGCAGACCACGAATGCACGGTTGGCCGTTGAGTATCGCGGGATCGGAGGTGATTCGATCGAAGGTTGTCATGGCGTGATGCTACCCTCTCGCGGCGCCGATAACGCTCGATGATCTCGGTCTCGAAGGGCAGATTCCGCAGCCGCGGCACTTGCAACGTCACTTCGCCCGCCTTGGTGTGCAGCTTGCGATCGTAATGGCCGGCCCGCGTATCCAATCGCTCGGGCGAGCGGGCGTAACGCTTCGCTCCACACAGCTCATCGGCCTCGGCTTGCAGCAGACCGTTGAGCGTCTGCTCGACCGACTCGCGCACCACCTGGTCCACATGCGAGCGAATCTTCCCCTCCTCGATCCGAATCACGCCCTCAAAGTTCTCCCCGCTTCCCGATTGTGGTATCATCTCCATCTGGCAGTCCTTTCGATCTGATAGTTGTTCGTGTGACAACAAACTTCTACCAGCTCCAGGACTGCCTTTTCAATTTGTGCGCAACAATCTGGACGTTATCTTACGCTTCGTCACATTCCCCGTCCAAAACACCAAGCCCCGGACTCGCAGTGGCTAGGAACTGTCTTACCTATCTTCTCGGATGACCTTTTCGGGAGGGACAACCAGAACCTTAAGTCCAGCGACATTCAGCACGCGCAGGATGCGGTTTTCGGGAGGGACAACGGACAACGGTTCATTGGCCGCGCGGAGCAGAACGAACGGCTTCGCGGAAAGCCGTCGTTGTCTTATATCCGTGCTCGGTATGCTCAATGGCACCGGTTTCGACGAGGAGAAGGACGTCGTGTGTCTGTTTCAAAAACCGATCGCGAGGAATTTTCCATTTCGACGATAGCGCCACTCGCGTAATACAATGTGCCCAATGAGGCCGTCGATTCACGGTTCCGCAGTAAGAACTTCCAGTCTGTATTCGCCGAGAACATCGCTCGAATTGTGGCATCCAATTCAGATATTGCTCAAGAAGTACAATCGTAATACTGCAATTACTGTCTAATATTGACCGCAAAATGTCTGTAAATGCGTGTTGTCCAAGCATGCCAAGTGTGAACCAGTCGTGATTCATGGCAGCTATTAGCGTGTTACCGAACTCGGACCACATGTTAACATTCTGTCCACGCGGACGAGCACGAAAAAGCGCCTCGTGGATAACGTAGGGTCGCCAACAATTCTCTCGCTTGCGAAGCCAAATAGGCGGATTCTCCACGAATAGATAATCTGGAATTGTCTGGGTATTCGGTTCAGACTGCAAAACGTCCTGCAAATCGTTCGCCTGCAACATACGCAAGACTAGCTTGTCTGCCCATGCACCGACGCTTGCATGGGTACCGAACATGCCGTCTGGAACAACCCATTCGCGCCGCCTGGCACGGAGGAACGATTCGTCTGGCGGCCCCTTCTCAACAATGATCGTGGACTCCAAATGGGACGACTTGCCGATTCGAGTTGCCTCTTCATAGTTGAGCCACGGCGTCTGACGAAGCCCCAGCTGTTGAATCAGGTCCGCGAGGAGATTCATGGATGCAGGAGACGCCTGTTCAAAATCACCAGAGGTGAGCTCGTCTAATCGAGCGGATATATCAATGTCGAGACCTAAGCGGGTAGAAAATGCTAGAACATTTGGCCACGTCGCTTCGACACTTGCAACGGACTTCGAAGCGCATATGGCCGAGATACATGTGGGGCCGTCGAATAACTCGACATGCCATCCGCACAGTTCCGTGACCACCATCCGCAATAGATAACCCACATTCGCGTCAAGGAGATCAGGAGCTGGTCGCCCCCAAGGACCCTCCGGAAGCACGCATACCCAACCGTTCTCAGGAGGAAATACATAGCCCCGCAAGCCTGCACGCCGCAAAAGCGCAATGCCATCCTGAACGTCGCCCGAACGTAAGTGATAGGCGTCGGTATATGGGTACACGACCAATATTCCAGCCAGACTTTTTATACCGGACACGAGCCTGTTTGGTTGCTGGATCCGGCAAACGGAATACCATTAATTTCTTGCTCTAAATACGGTATGAGGAACAGTGGAAGGGCCGCCGGCGTCCACCGCTGTCCAGGATTCGGGGGTTGCACACCAGGATTCAATTGCACGTCTGGTCGCGTACCCCACAACAGGAAAAGGAGCCATTTTAAGTAGTTGTTCGGAACTTCCACTTCTGGATTTGTCATTGGAATGTGCACAGGCTTAGTGCCGAAATCCCAATTCTTGGTTAGGTACCGATATCGAATCACGCCTTTTGAGGAAAGATCGTACCACCAGGAGAGAGTCCCGCAGACATTTATTCTCGTGCCTCCGGATCCCACAAACCGCAACGTACCGCGTCCAACTCTCCAATTTGGAAGGTTCTGTTGGACAAGACTGATATATTGGATTAATTGAGCTTGCGCAGCCGCATCGCTAAAAGTGCTTGATTTGATTTCATAAATCCATGCGCGACAACGACTTTTTTCGTAAACCGTGATATCCGGTCGTGGACGTATTCTTTCTTCAATGTCGTCTCCGGAAAGAATACCAACAAGTGTACTAAGCTCGATATTTCCTCTGACGTCGACGTTTGGAGGACGGTTATCCGTCATGAATGTCTGAATGTCAATGTGTGCCTGAAGTCCGCACATCGCTGTTAACAGCCATCTTGGCCAATTTGGGTTAATGTTGACGAGACCAAACGGATCGATATTCGATGCAGGATTATCATCAACGTAAGCATAAAGATTTGGATACTTGTTGCTTTGGTATCCAGATGGATCCCGACTCAGCCACCGCCCCAGTAAAGAATGGTGATAACGGTTACGTGCAAGATACAATGCGGACTCTTTGTCCCAGCGGTAGCTTGCGTATCGCGTTTCCCAATCTTTCACATCAGTGGTGACCGCGAATACCGCGGACAGAACCGTCGGCACCCCATACGCATCATAATTGAATCGTTCGATAACGGTACCCGCAGTACTGACTAGGGCCACGACATTCCAGTTGTCGACAAAGAAACGGGGACAGGTCCAGTTTACGAATCGCGTGGCGAGGGCTTGCGGGGTCGGCCGGGTGCGCGGAGCGTGGCTTCGAGTCCGAGGGTTTCGCTGGTGGACGCAATCCACGACGCGCTGCCGTAGGGAGCGCCGCGCTGAACGCTTCGGCGCAGCGCCTCCAATTCGGCTTTCGTCTGCGCGGCGTTGACATGCTCGCGCCAACGACGCGGGCGGGAAACGGGCCAACTCGAAAGCCACTCCTTTTGTTCCGCCGTTCCCTGTTCGCGAATCCAGAGGCTCCCCCACCGCCAATCGACAGCGCGGCGGACGAGCCCGGCCCGCAGCGCGTTCCGCTCGACGTACCGCAAGACCTGGTAAAAATGCTCGTCCGTCTGGACCGGGAACGATTTGAAACGGCCCTGATAGACGTGGCCATAGCCGAGCCGCCGCTTGGCCCGCACCCACCGCGTCGCATGCGTCACCGTGAGCCGTTGAAAGAATCGTCCCAATTGACCTTCCGCATCGGGCCACACCACA